>JBGUWL010000021.1:0-15592 GCA_045221075.1 Acutalibacteraceae bacterium | reverse complement strand
ATCGGAAAAGGCGCCGCCCGAGGCTGCGCCCATCTGTGCATACGCACAGATGACGTCTTATGCAAACTCCGACGCGCTGACGCGCTATAATATGTGGAAAGCCTCCATCATACGGGGCTTTCCATTTTTTATTCGCTTGAATAGTGATATTGTATAAAAAACAACAATAAAACAGCTTGTTATTGATTAAATATGCTTGACATTGACAATAATTGGTGTTACAATGATATCAGGGAAAATATGCAGTTTTATTGTTGACGGGAGGGGACAGCAATGATTTATACCGTAACACTCAATCCTTCTGTGGACTACATCATCCGGATGGACAGTCTGAGGATCGGCATAACCAACCGCACATTGGGTGAGGATATATACTTCGGCGGCAAGGGCATCAATGTTTCCACAGTTCTTTCGGAGCTTGGAGTTGAGAGTACGGCTCTTGGCTTTACTGCGGGCTTTACTGGGATAGCCATTGAAGAGGGACTTAAAAAGCGAGGTATACTGACGGATTTTATCCGCCTTGAAGAAGGAATGTCCCGTATAAACGTAAAGATCAAGGAAAGAAAAGAGACCGAGATAAACTGTCAGGGTCCCGATATACCCCCGGAAGCATTCGAGGCGCTGCTGCAAAAGACCGACAGTATCAGCGACGGTGACACCATCGTCCTGGGCGGCAGTATACCAAAGGCTCTGGGAGATGACGCCTATGTTAAGATACTGCAGCGCCTTCAGGGAAAGAATGTCAGGATCGTTGTGGATGCCTCGAAAAAGCTGCTTACAAACTGTCTGAGGTTCAAACCTTTTCTCATAAAGCCCAACCGTCAGGAGCTTTCCGAGATATTCATGAAGGAAATGCGCAGCGACCGTGACCTTATCGAATGTGCAATGGAGCTTAGGAAAATGGGGGCAAAGAACGTGATAGTGTCCCTTGGTGAAGAGGGAGCGCTGATGATAGACGCCGACGGCAGGACCCACCGCTCAGGCATTGCAAGAGAAAGAATAGTCAACACCGTTGGCGCTGGAGACTCTATGGTGGCCGGGTTCCTTGTAGGATACGACCGCAGCGGCATTTACGAAGAGGCTCTTCTTCTTGGAACGGCCTGCTCCAATGCAACGGCGTTTTCTCCCGGACTTGCGGACAGAGCAAAAATCGTCGAGGTCGCAAAGCTGCTCCGCACCTGTGTATAACATCCTGAAACCATATCGCTTTTACATATCATATAACAGCCCAGATCGCAGCATAAAATTAAGGAGGGGTCAATATGGTAAAACAGTCTGCAGTAATAACCAACGCCCTTGGATTCCACCTGAGGACCGCCGCGGCATTTGCCGAAGAGATGGGGAAATACCCCTGCAAGGTCACTGTGATCTATAACGATACAGCGCTTGACGGCAAAAGCACACTGAGCCTTATGGCCGCCTGCATCAGGTGCGGATGCGAGATCGAGGTCGTGTGTGAGGGTGAGCTGGAAAACGAGGCTCTCAGCGCCGCGATGGATATTATCCATACTATGTAGTTCCTTAATAGTACGTTTTATTATGTTTATTTTCAAAAAATCGGATTTTTATGCTTGAATAGTTTATTCTCATAGTGTATTATTATATTGTTGTCAGACACGGCCTGTAAAAATGCTTTACAGGTCGTGAATTCATGCAGACCCGAAGCGGTCCGCTTTAGGTAATGGAGGTAAAAAATGGCTGCATTGATCTGTAAAATGTGCTGTGCTCCTCTTGAGATAGTAGAAGAGGACAAGCTGGCAAAGTGTACCTACTGCGGTACGATGTATACTCTTCCCATGGAGGACTTTTCTGAAGAAACATTGCTGGCAAAGGCTGAGACCCCCCTTGAAAGAGCAAGGATGTTCCTTGCCGACGGAAAATTCAGTCAGGCCGCAGATTATTATGAAAGGGCTCTGGACATAATGCCCTCTCTCGGAGAAGCGTGGCTTGGAAAGGGTCTTGCTCTCCTTGAAGAAAAGGATATCCCGGGACTTTCATCCAAAAGGTGCGAGGCTGCCCGCAACTACTACATAAAAAAGGCTCTAATTTTCTGCACCGGACAGCAGCAGGATCAGCTTTACAAGGTTCTCGGTATCGTTCAGAAGCAGAAGCGTCACGAACAATATATGAATCAGTGGAGCAGAAAGGCTCAGAATGTTCGCCGTGACTTTATACAGGAGCTTCGCACAAAGCTCAAAAGCTCAAGTCCTGAATATGTCAGCGCCGCTGCCATAGATGAAAAATATTCTGATGATTTTTCTGCGCTCAGAAAAACGGTCGAAAGCTTTGAACAGCTTATCATCGGACAGAAGGAGAAGCAGATCTCCGAGCTTACTGTTGAAGAGGTAGAATCTTCTGCATCAATAATCCAGGGCTACAAAAAAGAGATCGATATTGCAAAAAAAATCCCTGCTTGAGCTTGAAAACCGCCGCTCATCAGAGATCAGAGAGCTTAAACGGCGCTATCCTGACCGTACCGACAGGATAAGCACAGAGGATTTTGAGGCTCTTACCAAAAAACATCCTCTTCCCGCGCTTCCTGATGAAAATGACGGCACTATAGTTGACAAGGTGTACGATATACTTCTCTCGGTCTATGAGTATATGTCAGCTGAAAGAATTGCCGGTCATCCTCTTTGCAGCGGTACAAATGAAAAACGTATCGAAGGAGCCGTCAGAAAGCTGCTGCTGGACAGACGCATAATTTCTGTAACCGTCGGCGGTGAGGAGTATTATGCCCCTTCGGACTTTGCCGGATTTGTCATCGGATGACCTGAAAACCCAAAAAAATTATTGTGTTGTTTTGCCAAAAAAACGACATATTGTACATGATAATACTACATTTTAATTTATCCTGCAAATATTGACAATCTTTTCATTTTCAGGTAGAATATTTATGGTATGGTCAGAAAGACCGTGCTGCTGATTTTATCAACAGGAGGAAATAATCATGATCCAGAAGAGAGAACTCGCAACTTGTATCATCCTTACAATTGTGACTTGCGGAATCTACGGAATCTACTGGTTCTTCTGCATTCACAATGATACCGTAACAGCTTCAGGCGAACAGGATACTTCAGCCGGTATGGCTTTCCTGCTTTCAATCGTAACCTGCGGTATCTACAGCTTCTATTGGCTGTACAAGCGTGGTCAGCTCATCGACAAGGCTTATCAGAACAGAGGTCAGCAGAGCTCTGACAAGGGCGTTCTTTATCTGATCCTCGGTGTTGTTGGTCTTTCTATCATCGCATATGTCCTTATGCAGATGGAACTCAACAAGATCGCTGATCTGGACAACGGCGCAGCTGCATGATCCGCTTAGATGAAGCAAAGATTTTTTAAGGTAATGAGGCCTATAGTCATTATTTTGACCATAGGCCTTGTTTATTCGATTTTTTACCTCATAACCGGTTTCGGCATACCCTGTCCCATCAAGACCATAACAGGCCTTTACTGTCCTGGATGCGGCATTTCAAGGATGTTTATCGCCCTTATTCACGGCGACATCCAGACTGCGGTCTCATCAAATATTGTGGTGTTTTTTATGCTGCCCTTTTTTGCTGCCGGTTATGTGCGTCATCAATACAGATTTATCCGCTATAACGAAAAAGGCCTGAAGCGCTGGGAGAATGTCATGACAATGATCTGTATATTCATCCTGCTCGCCTTTGCCGTTGTGCGAAACATTTTTCCTATTGATATATTAGTTCCTTAATATTTTCATTACAAGATCCGTGATAATAATGTTATGGGTCTTTTTTTTGATTTTTCCCGGGATTTGATCCCTGTTTCTATTGAAGAATTGTTGCTGCTGTGTTATAATTTCAGCAAAGAAAAAACCTGGAGGCGGTGCTTTTGCTTAAGATCAGCCATATAAAAAAGAAATACGTTACCGGTGAGCTTACCCAAGTGGCTCTTGATGACGTCAGCCTTTCTTTTCGTGACAACGAGTTTGTTGCGGTGCTTGGACCCAGCGGTTCAGGAAAGACCACACTTTTGAATGTGGTAGGAGGTCTTGACCGCTACGACAGCGGCGACCTTGTCATCAACGGCATTTCTACAAAAAAATATAAGGACCGTGACTGGGATTCATATCGCAACCATACCATAGGCTTTGTTTTCCAGAGCTATAATCTTATCCCGCACCAGTCAGTACTTTCCAACGTTGAGCTTGCTCTTACCATATCCGGAGTATCCCGCAGTGAACGTAAAAAACGCGCCCGTGAAGCTCTTGAAAAGGTAGGACTGGGGGATCAGCTTCATAAACGGCCCAATCAGATGTCCGGAGGACAGATGCAGCGTGTTGCAATTGCCCGCGCTCTTGTCAACGATCCCGACATACTGCTTGCGGACGAACCCACAGGTGCCCTTGATTCCGAGACCAGCGAACAGGTCATGGCTCTTCTTAACGAGGTGGCAAAGGACCGGCTTGTTATAATGGTCACCCATAATCCTGACCTTGCCGACCGGTTTGCCACCCGTATAGTCCGTCTCAGCGACGGAAGGATAACCGATGATTCCAACCCCTTTGAACCGGAGGAGGAAGAGGAACAGCCAAAGCACAAGAATATGGGCAGATCTTCCATGTCCTTCCTGACTTCTCTTTCACTCAGCTTCAATAACCTTCGCACCAAAAAGGGACGCACCATACTGACTTCCTTTGCGGGTTCTATCGGTATTATCGGCATTGCCCTGATACAGTCTCTTTCTGCGGGCATAAACGCCTACATCGACAGTATCCAGCGTGACACCATGTCCTCCTATCCTATCACCATAGACGCCGAGACCATCGATCTTTCAAGTATGATGAATATAGATGACAGCGGTTCTGACGGCGATGTTGACCACGATATGAACGCGGTCTATTCAAATCCCCGCCGTATGCAGATGCTGGTTGATATGTCCTCCACCGTCACCAAGAACAATCTGACCGAGTTCAAAAAATACCTTGACAACAAAGACAGCGAGATACACAAGTACATCGGCAGCAATGGTATTGTTTACTCATACTCCACCAAGTTTGAGCTGTACTCCTATGATGACAACGACTATCTTGTAAGCGCAAGCGGCAGCACCCTTGTTGATGACGAGCTGAAAAAGACAAATGTGGGTATGATGATGTCCTACGGCAGCTCCGAGGAGCTTACTTCTACCGCCGCATCGAATATGTTCGGGGGGACTTCGGTTTACGCTCAGATAATACCCCGCTCCGACGGCACAGGGGTAAGCCCTGCCATTACCGAAAACTACGATATTGTATACGGACAGATGCCTCAGAATTATGATGAGATGGTTCTGGTCCTTGACAAGAACAATGAGGTGCCTGTGCTGGCACTGTACAAGCTGGGACTGCTTGAAACATCGGAGTACAGGGACATTCTTCACAGCATCGACAATTACGAGAGCATCACCCTTGAATCACACAAGATGAATTATGAGGATGTATGCAATAAGCAGTATTATATCCTGCCGGCCTGCGATATGTTTGAGAAGAACTCAAGGGGTATCTATGACGACATCTCAAAGGATACTATAAAGATCGAAAAAAAGCTCAAGGAATCTGCCCTGCCTCTGAAGATAACCGGTATCATAAAGCCCAAAGAGGGAAGCGACCGTTTACTTATCAACTCGAATATCGGCTACACAAAGGCTCTTACCGATTATCTTATTCAATATACCGACAACAGCGAGATCGTAAAGGCTCAGCGTGAAGATCCGGATACCAATGTCATCAGCGGCATACCCTTTACAGCAAAGGATGACGCAGACAAGGCCGAGAGTGCAAAGAAATATATCAGCTCTCTCAAAACCAGCGAGAAGGCCGCTCTTTATTCGACCCTTTACAATTCCATCGAACAGAGCTACGGTCAGGCAGGTATGTCAGGACAGACCGCCTCCGGAAAGACAACAACAGGTCAGACCTCACCTGGTCAGACAGTGCCAGGCCAGACTGCCGCAAGCCAGTACGATCCCCGTGAAATGACGGAAGAACAAATGGCGGCAATGATCGATGCTTTCATCGCCAATACCGATACTCCCGCCGCAAAAGAAATGCTCATAGGAATATATAACAAATATATATCCTCCGGCAGCTATGACGATAACCTCTCCAAGTTCGGAGTTGTCAGCGTAGACGCACCCTCATCCATAGCCCTCTATGCGGACAGCTTTGAAAACAAAGAGAAGATACAGGAGTGTATCGAGGAATATAACCGTACCGCGGACAAGGACAACAAGATAACCTACAACGATCTTGTGGGTCTGCTTATGTCATCGGTCACCACCATCATCAATGTTATCTCATACGTTCTGATGGCCTTTGTTGCCGTGTCTCTTATCGTTTCATCCATTATGATAGGAATAATCACCTACATTTCGGTTCTTGAACGTACAAAGGAGATAGGCATACTCAGAGCCATAGGCGCCTCAAAGAAAAACATTTCCCGTGTGTTCAATGCCGAGACCTTTATCATCGGCGCCATTGCGGGAATAATGGGCATAGGTATTTCGCTGCTAATGCTGATACCAATAAATGCGGTGATACACGCCATTGCCGGAATGGATACCGTAAACGCCTTCCTGCCCTTGCTGAATGCGGTGGTTCTGATACTTCTCAGTATCCTGCTGACTCTCATAGGCGGTATCATACCCTCCAGAAAGGCTGCAAAGAAGGACCCTGTGACAGCCCTCAGAACAGAATAACAATAATATCAGACAGAAAATGCGGCTATGATAGTCGTCAGGATCGTCTGATATTGGTAAAACATCAATATTTTGTGCATTGCGGATAAAGAGACCACAACAGGTTTCTTTATCCGTTTTTTCTGATGAAATGCGGAATGAAAATAATTTTCTCAAAAATGAAGTAATATTTGTTGCAGAAATGTATATTTGTGAATGATTTACGATAGACAAAAGGATAATATTATGGTATTATAATGAATTGATATAACACACGTCAATGTCCCCCGTCACTATAAGCGGCGGGTGCCATACGTTGTCGGAGGTGGGGTAAGATCCCTCACCGACGCCTGCAGGAACTAAAGCTCCCTGACGTCTGCCCCAAGCGTTCCTCGCTCAGATCAAGCGAGCTTGTCGGAGTTTAGCTCCTTGTTAAAGACCTGTTGTGCCTGAGGAGAGAGATCCTCTGCGGCGCAGACGTAACCCAGGGGACACAGGGTGTTATTTCAAGGAAACACAGGAAAGGGTGAAAGGCTGATGGAAAGGGCTTTGATCATTTCATCAAACGACCGTATCGCATCGGCGCTTTCCGAACGATTGGTTCCACGGTATTTCGGCACTGCCGATATATGTTCCGATCCGGCGTCCGGACGCTGCAGAACGTCCGAAAAGGTCTATGATCTTATTGTCGTGGATACTCCTCTTCGAGGAGAAGATCCAAAGGTGCTTTCCAGGGAACTGGCATCCGGTACAGACGCCGGTGTCATTCTTCTGACCGACCAGGACAGGGAACAGCAGGCGGAGGAAATGCTTTCGGACTACGGAGTTATCGTGCTGTCAAAACCCGTCAACAAGACGCTTTTTCACAAGTCGCTGCTTTTGCTCAGGGCAACGGTCAACCGTCTCAGAGGCATACAGCATGAAAACGAAAGACTTCAGAAAAAGATCGACGATGACCGTGTGATCAACCGTGCCAAGGGCATACTTATGGAGTATCTCTCCATGACGGAGCCCCAGGCGCACAAATACCTTGAAAAACAGGCCATGGACCTGCGCATCAGCAAGGCAGAAGTGGCCAAGGGACTGCTGAGCACCTACGAATACTGACCGTTTCCGGTCATTATCTGCAGGTCACAAAACGGTAAATTATCGTTACAGTCAGTTCCTCTGCAGCGTTTGAGGCGAAGCCTCATTACATAAGAAACGATTGGTAAAAATGGAAAAAAGAGCCTATCTAATTTTGGAGAATGGAGATGTCTATGAGGGCTATTCATTCGGCGCAGAAAAGGAGGTTGTCGGTGAGCTGGTTTTTACAACCGCAATGACCGGTTACCTTGAAACACTGACCGACCCGAGCTATTACGGGCAAATTGTTTGCCAGACCTTTCCTCTGATCGGAAATTACGGTGTAATTCCCGCAGATTTTGAAAGCAGAAAGCCTGCGCTTTGTGCTTATATTGTAAGAGAGTGGTGTCAGCAGCCTTCCAACTTCCGTTGCGAGGGTCAGCTTGACGCTTTTTTAAAGGAAGAGGGTATTCCCGGTCTTTACGGCATCGATACCCGTTGCCTGACAAAGACCGTCCGTGAGTTCGGCGTTATGAACGCAAAACTGACCTACACAAAGCCTCAGCCCGAGGATGCCGAATCCCTCAAGGGCTATAAGATCACCGGCGCGGTTCAGGCAGTTACTGTAAAGGAGCCTGCCCTTCACAAGGGTCAGGACGCAAGGTTCAACGTAGTGCTTATGGACTTCGGAGCAAAAAGACGTATCCGCCGCGCTCTGATGCAGCTTGGATGCGATGTTACGGTTGTGCCTGCATCAACTCCTGCTGCCGATATCATCGCAATGAAGCCCGACGGCATCATGCTGAGCAACGGCCCCGGCGATCCCCAGGAAAACACAGAGATCATCGAGCAGCTCAGGATCCTCTGCAAGGAGAACATTCCCACCTTCGGTATCTGCCTTGGTCATCAGCTTCTTGCACTGTCACAGGGAGCTGTTACCAAAAAGCTGAAATACGGCCACAGGGGTGCAAACCAGCCTGCAACAGATCTTGAAACAGGCCGTGTATATGTTACCTGCCAGAACCACGGATATGCCGTTGTCAGCGAGTCACTTCCCGAAAACGCAGTTGTCAGCTTTATTAACGCAAACGACGGCACCTGTGAGGGAATAAGCTACAAGGATCATCCCATGTTCAGCGTGCAGTTCCATCCCGAGGCCTGCGGAGGTCCGCTGGACACCTCGTTCCTTTTTGATAAATTCATCAGCATGATGCAGGAGGTAAAAGATAATGCCTAAGGATACAAGTATTAAAAGAGTTCTTGTCATCGGTTCCGGTCCGATCGTTATCGGTCAGGCCGCCGAGTTCGACTATGCGGGCACACAGGCCTGCCGTGCGCTTAAGGAAGAGGGTCTTGAGGTCATCCTTGTAAACTCAAACCCCGCAACCATCATGACCGACAAGGCAATGGCGGACAAGGTATATATCGAACCCCTCACACTTGAAACGGTAAAGCGTATCATCATCAAGGAACAGCCTGACTCACTGCTTTCCACCCTTGGCGGTCAGACCGGTCTTACTCTTTCCATGCAGCTTGCAAAGGAAGGCTTCCTCAAAAAGCACAATGTAAAGCTTCTTGGCGCAAAGCCCGAGACCATCGACAAGGCTGAGGACAGACAGATGTTCAAGGATACGATGGAATCCATCGGTCAGCCCTGCATCCCTTCAACGGTCGTAAATGACGTGGAAGCAGCCGTTGCATTTGCTCAGGAGATAGGATATCCCGTTATCATCCGTCCTGCGTTCACACTCGGCGGAACCGGCGGCGGAATCGTAAACAATGAAGACGAGCTTCGTGAGATAACCTCTAACGGTCTGGAGCTTTCACCTATCACACAGGTTCTGGTAGAAAAGTGCATCTCCGGCTGGAAGGAGATCGAATTTGAGGTAGTCCGTGACAGAATGGGCAACGTCATCACCGTCTGCTCAATGGAGAATGTGGACCCCGTCGGCGTTCACACGGGCGATTCCATCGTTATCGCTCCCGCAGTGACCCTGGCCGACAAGGAATACCAGATGCTTCGTTCCGCAGCCCTTGATATCGTTTCTGCACTGGGCGTTGAAGGCGGATGTAACTGTCAGTTTGCTCTTGAACCTGAGAGCTTTACCTATGCCGTTATCGAAGTAAACCCCCGTGTATCCCGTTCTTCTGCTCTTGCTTCAAAGGCTACCGGCTATCCCATCGCAAAGGTCGCAGCAAAGCTCGCCATCGGTTATAACCTGAATGAGATCAGAAATGCCGTTACCGGTACTACATACGCCTGCTTCGAACCCACCATCGACTATGTGGTTGTCAAGTTCCCCAAGTGGCCCTTTGACAAGTTTGTATATGCAAAGAGGACCCTCGGAACACAGATGAAGGCAACCGGCGAGGTAATGGCCATCGCTCCCACCTTTGAACAGGCAATGATGAAGGCTATCAGAGGCGCGGAGATCCGCCATGATACAATGTCATCTCCCAAGTATGAAGAGATGAGTCTGGAAGAGCTCCACGACAAGCTCTATGTCTGTGATGACGAGCGCATCTTCTGTGTATATGAGGCTCTCAAGAGAGGCATCACCGTTGACGAGATCCATCAGATCACAATGATCGACGAGTGGTTCCTTGAAAAGTTCCTGAACCTTGTAAACTGTGAAAAGGCGCTTAAAGAAGAGGCCCTTACAGATGACCTGTACCGCAAGGCAAAGCTCATGGGCTTCCTTGACAAGACAATAAAGGCACTCTCCGGTCAGGAGATAAATGAGCCAATGGTTCCTGTATTCAAGATGGTTGATACCTGCGCCGCAGAGTTTGCTGCCGAGACTCCTTACTTCTACTCAACCTTCGACTCCGACAATGAGGCGGAAAGCTTTATCAAGGAGAAGAATTCCATCAATCAGACCATTATCGTATTCGGCTCCGGTCCTATCCGTATCGGACAGGGCATCGAGTTCGACTATGCTTCCGTACACTGCGTCTGGGCGCTGAAAAAAGCCGGATTTGATGTTGTTATCGTCAACAATAACCCCGAGACCGTTTCCACGGACTTCGATACTGCCGACAGACTTTACTTTGAGCCTCTTACCAACGAGGACGTTATGGGCATCATCAAGACAGAAAAGCCCTACGGCGTTGTTGTTGCCTTCGGCGGACAGACTGCGATCAAGCTGACAAAGTATCTCAGCGACAACGGAGTAAACATTCTCGGCACATCGGCCGACAGCATTGACATGGCGGAAGACAGAGAGCGTTTTGACGAGCTGCTTGAAATGCACCATGTTGAGCGTCCCCAGGGCTTTACCGTAATGACCACCGAAGAAGCTCTTGACGTTGCAGAGAGGATAGGTTATCCCGTGCTTATGCGTCCCTCTTATGTGCTTGGCGGTCAGAATATGATAATCGCCTTCAATGAGGAAGATATAAAGGAATATATGGCCATTATCCTGGCTCAGAATATAGAAAACCCCATTCTCATCGACAAGTACCTTTCCGGCACTGAGCTGGAGGTAGACGCGATCTGTGACGGCGAGGATATCCTTATCCCCGGTATAATGCAGCACGTGGAGAGAGCGGGTATCCATTCCGGCGACTCCATCGCTGTTTACCCCGCATGGAACATAAGCGATGAGATGACCCAGAACATCATCACCACCTCAAAGAACCTTGCGGTGTCCCTCAAAACAAAGGGGCTTGTAAACATCCAGTATCTCATCTATGATGACAAGCTCTACGTTATCGAGGTCAATCCCCGTTCTTCAAGAACCATTCCCTATATCAGCAAGGTGACCGGCGTTCCTATGGTAGACCTTGCAACAAGGGCTATGCTGGGCGAAAAGCTTTCTGAGATGGGTTACGGTACCGGTCTGTTCCGCCGTTCACCCTATGTTGCCGTAAAGGTACCGGTATTCTCCTTTGAAAAGCTCATCAATGTTGATAACCAGCTCGGTCCGGAGATGAAATCCACCGGCGAGGTACTGGGTATCGCAAACACACTTGAAGAGGCTCTTTACAAGGGACTTATTGCAGCCGGCTACAAGATGACAAAGCAGGGCGGCGTGTTCATCACCGTAAGAAATCCCGACAAGCACGAGATCGGTGATGTTGCAAAGAAATACGACGAGCTTGGCTTTACACTCTATGCTACAAAGGGTACTGCCCAGACTCTGAGAAACTACGGACTTGACGTTATCGAGGTCGATAAGATCCACGAAAACGAAAAGGAAAACACCCTTACACTGATAGAGAGCGGAAAGATCAACTATGTTATCTCCACCTCCTCAAAGGGCAGGATCCCCACCCGCGACAGTGTAAGGATCAGAAGAAAGACAGTCGAGAGAAATATTCCCTGCCTTACTTCTATCGATACCGCAAGCGCTCTGGCCGATTCACTCAAGAGCAAATACTCTGAGTACAGCACGGAGCTTGTTGATATCAACCACATGAGAACAACAAAGATGAAGCTGCGCTTTACAAAGATGCAGGGCTGCGGCAATGACTATATCTACTTCAACTGCTTTGAGCAGAAGATCAACAACCCCGAAGGCCTCAGCGTTCGCTTTGCAGACAGGCGCTACGGTATCGGCGGTGACGGTGTGATCCTTATCTGCCCCTCAGAAGTTGCTGACGCAAAGATGAGAATGTTCAACCTCGACGGCAGTGAGGGCAAGATGTGCGGCAACGGAATACGCTGCGTCGGCAAGTACCTCTTTGACCACAATATGGTCACCGGCGACAAGGTCAGGATAGAGACCCTCAGCGGCATCAAGACCCTCAAGGCATATCGCCATGACGGACAGGTGGATGTGCTGCGAGTTGACATGGGCAAGGCTGTACTTTCATCCTCCGAGATACCTGTAGCCATCAACAAGCCCCGTGTGATTAACGAACCCGTTACCATCGGCGGCGAAAAATACAACATCACCTGCGTTTCCATGGGCAACCCCCACAGCGTTGTATTCTGCAACAATGTTGATAAGATCGACCTTGAAAAGATCGGACCTCTCTTTGAGAACAGCGAGCTTTTCCCCGAACGTGTCAATGCTGAGTTTGTCAAGGTAATTGATGACCATACCGTTGAGATGCGTGTATGGGAGAGAGGCAGCGGAGAAACATGGGCCTGCGGAACAGGCGCCTGTGCCGTTGCGGTTGCTGCAGTTGAAAACGGACTCTGCCGCAAGAATGAGCCTATTACCGTTAAGCTCAAGGGCGGAGACCTTGTTATCAAATATACAGATGATACTGTATATCTTACCGGACGTGCAGAAACTGTATTTGAAGGAGAAATCGAGTTATGATGAACACAAAATACATTTTTGTAACGGGCGGAGTTGTTTCCGGTCTGGGAAAGGGCATTACTGCTGCGTCTCTGGGTCGTCTGCTTAAGGCAAGAGGACTCAAGGTCGCATCCCAGAAGCTTGACCCCTACATAAACGTAGACCCCGGAACAATGAGTCCCTATCAGCACGGCGAGGTATATGTAACCGAGGACGGCGCCGAGACCGACCTTGACCTTGGTCACTATGAGCGCTTTATTGACGAAAACCTGAACAAGTTTTCGAACCTTACCACCGGTAAGGTGTACTCCAATGTTCTTGAAAAAGAACGTCACGGTGATTATCTTGGAGAGACCGTTCAGGTCATTCCCCACATAACGAACGAGATCAAATCTTTCATATATGCAGTTGGCAAGGACAGTGACGCCGATATCGTTATAACCGAGATCGGCGGAACCGTCGGCGATATCGAGAGCCAGCCCTTCCTTGAGGCCATCCGTCAGGTGTCCGTTGAGGTGGGGAAGGAGAACAGTCTGTTCATCCATGTTTGTCTTGTTCCTTACATCAAGGGCAGTGAAGAGCATAAATCCAAGCCCGCCCAGCATTCCGCAAAGGAGCTGCGTTCACTGGGTATCAATCCGGACATCATGGTCCTTCGCTGCGACGAGCCTCTTGACCCCAGCATATTCAAAAAGATCGCAATGTTCTGCAACGTAAAGCCTGACTGTGTCATCGAGAACATGACGATACCGGTCCTCTATCAGGCGCCTCTCATGCTTGAAAAGGCCAATTTCAGTGATATAGTATGCCGTGAGCTGAAGATAGACGCTCCCAAGCCCGATATGACTGAATGGCTTGAGATGCTCGACAGGATCAACTCCCGTGAGCGTGAGGTTAAGATAGCTCTTTGCGGAAAGTACGTTCAGCTTCACGACGCATATCTTTCCGTTGCCGAAGCCCTCCATCACGCCGGTTACGAAAACAAGGCCTTTGTAGAGATAGAGTGGGTAGACAGTGAGCTTATCACGGAATATACTGCAGACGAGCTTCTCGGTCATGTTGACGGTATTCTTGTACCCGGCGGCTTTGGAAACAGAGGCGTTGAAGGCAAGATAATAGCCGCAAAATACGCCCGTGAACACGATATTCCCTATCTTGGTATCTGTCTTGGAATGCAGACCGCCGTGATCGAATATGCCCGGAATGTACTGGGATTCAAGGACGCCAATTCCGGCGAGCTTGCTCCCGAAAGCACCCACAAGGTCATCGACCTGATGCCCGACCAGAAGGGCGTTGTTGACATGGGCGGCACAATGCGTCTTGGCGCATATCCCTGCAAGATCAAGAAGAACACCATTATGGACAGAGCCTATGGTGTCAGCGAGATCCGCGAGCGTCATCGTCACCGCTATGAGTTCAACAACGAGTTCCGCACTCTCATGGAAGAGAACGGTCTCTCCGTAACCGGAACCTCGCCCAACGGTCTTCTTGTGGAGGCGGTAGAGATTCCTACAAATCGTTTCTTTATCGGCGTTCAGTATCATCCGGAATTCAAGAGCCGTCCGAACCACGCTCATCCTCTTTTCCGTGAATTCATAAAAGCCAGCCTTGGCTGATGTCTGGGCTGCTGCTGTGGCTGTTATGGCAGGACTTCCGTGTCTTGCCTGCAGTTGTGTGCGGCTATATCTCTCTAAGATATGAAATAACGGAAATATATAAAGAACAAAAGGAGAAAAACAAGTATGTCAGGACATTCAAAATGGAGCACCATCAAGCGTAAAAAAGAAAAAACCGACGGTGCAAGAGCAAAGGTATTTACAAAGATCGGCCGTGAGCTTGCCGTTGCTGTCCGTGAAGGCGGCGGAGCCGATCCTTCCTCCAACTCAAAGCTCAGAGAGTGCATCGCAAAGGCAAAGGCCAACAATGTACCTAACGAAAACATTGAGCGCATCATCAAAAAGGCCGCCGGCAGCACTGACGGCAGCAACTATGAATCCATCACATACGAAGGCTACGGCCCCTGCGGTATTGCAGTGATCGTTGAGACCCTCACTGACAACCGCAACCGTACTGCCGGTGACGTCCGTCACTTCTTTGACAAGTACGGCGGAAACCTGGGTACTCAGGGCTGTGTGTCCTTCATGTTCACCCAGAAGGGTCTGATCGTCATTGAAAAGGAAGACAATGACGAAGACAAGCTCATGGAAGACGCTCTCGAGGCCGGAGCAGAGGACTTCTCCTCTGAATCCGATGATGTATACGAGATCTACACCGATCCGGCTGATTTCGGAACCGTTATGGAAGCTCTCGAAGCAAAGGGCTATGAGTTCGTATCCGCTGACGTATCAATGATCCCCTCCACCTACACCAAGATAGAGGATCCCGAAGCCTGCGAAAAGATGCAGAAGCTTCTTGATATGCTGGACGACAACGACGATGTTCAGAACGTGTATCACAATTGGGACATGCCCGAGGAGCCCGAAGAATAAATATAAAAGCCGCTGTTTTATACTAAACTCCCATTAAAAGCAGACACAGTCTGCTTTTAATAGCGCGTCAGCGCGTCGGAGTTTGCATGAGACGTCATCTGTGCG
>JBGUWL010000020.1:0-8432 GCA_045221075.1 Acutalibacteraceae bacterium | reverse complement strand
CCACCGGACACCCGCGCCCCTCCCGGAGGGAGCCTTGAAGCCTCCCTCTTTGAGGGAGGTGGCGCGCAGCGCCGGAGGGAGTTAAATTCCGCATTAAGCGGCGCTTTTCGGCTGCTGATAAAAGGATTTCAGGTTTATTTCGTTCTTCATAGTTTGGCGTGCCTGTTAATTCGGATATTGTTTCTCTCTCCCTCAGTCAGCTTCGCTGACTGCAGTCTCGCCTGTCGCCTCGGTCGGCGCTTCTCAGCCTACGGCTGAGAGGTCTCCACCGGAGACCCGCGCCCCTCTGGGAGGGAGGTAAATGCCTGCAATTGCTTTCGCCCTTTATAGTTTTACGTGCCTGTTTACGGAAGTGATACCTATGAACCAACTTGATATTTACAAAATAAAGGCAAGAGCGCCCATCTGCCTTCTGCTTTTTGCGCTGGGCGGGATATGCTGCCTTGCACTTGATCTGCTGGGCATACCTTCAATAAGCACCGAGCCGCTGCTGAACAGCCCACTGCACATCCCCGTTCCGGTCTGGGCGGGACTTATTGCGGCATATTCCGCCGCAGGGCTTGTCATCGGCTTTTTGTGCAAAAACAGGCTCACCGCAGTCATATACGGTGCCTGCTTTTCCCAGTGTCAGTTCCTGCTTCCGCTGATATTTCACAGCGGGACATTTGCAGAGGTCATTGGCAGATCAGTCCTTATACCCGTCATCACAATATGCCTTGCAGGCGGCGCGGCAAGTATCAGACTGATAGTCTCCGGCCGGAACAGGGACAGCAAACAGTGATATCAACACGATAAATACGACACACATCAAAAGGGACACGACAGTTTTATCCGCCGTGTCCTTTTATTATTCAATAACAATATCAAGTGGTTCGTCCGGATGCTCCGAAACATATTTCCGGATGATAGTCTCCGACCCGAACAAGAACAAACAGTGATACCGACACGATAAAACAGACACACATCAAAAGGGACACGACAGTTTTATCCGCCGTGTCCTTTTATTATTCAATATCAATATCAAGTGGTTCGTCCAGATGCTCCGAAACGTATTTGCCGTTTTTCTTTCTCTGACGTACACATTCTGTCAGCAGATACTCGATCTGACCGTTTACAGAGCGAAAGTCGTCCTCCGCCCATGCACACAGAGCATCGTACAGTTCCTTTTTTAACCGCAGGGGTACCTGCTTTTTTTCGCCCATTTGATCACCGCCTGTATCAGATTGGTTTATGCAGACCGATCAAGTCATACCATAAGTATATCAGATACCTAATGTTAATACAAGGACCCTGAGTTTACCACAGGCTGTGCGTCGTGATTTCCGCACAGTACCACAAGCAGATTAGATACCATTGCGGCCTTGCGCTCGTCATCAAGGTCAACGATCTTGTTCTCGCTCAGGCTTTCAAGAGCCATCTGAACCATGCCGACTGCACCGTCAACAATGAGCTTTCTTGCGTCAACAACCGCCGCTGCCTGCTGTCTCTGGAGCATTGCGGCTGCGATCTCTGAAGCGTATGCAAGATAGGTAATTCTTGCTTCAACGATCTCAAGACCGGCCTCAGAAACACGCTTCTGGATCTCTTCCTTGATCTTTGCGGCAACTATCTCACTTGAACCTCTGAGGCTTCCTTCATCGGCAACACCGTCACCGGTGGTATCGATATTCTGAGCAACGTCGTAGGGATATGTTCTTACGATCTCACGCAGGGCAGCGTCACACTGCAGGGAAAGGAATTCCATATAGTTGTCTACATTGAACACGGCCTTTGAAGTATCGACCACTCTCCAGATAACGGCTATGCTGATCTCAACAGGATTTCCCAGACAGTCGTTGATTTTCTGCTTGTTGTTGCTGAGGGTCATCATTTTGAGGGATATCTTCTTGTTAGTGCCCACTGCGGATGCGCCGCCGCCCGAAACGGATGACACGATCTTGCCGGTAACATCGCTGCTCTGTCTCAGCTTTGTAGATGCGGCAGGATTAAAAGCAGAACAGAACGGATTGACATAGTAGAATCCGGGCTCCTTGAGTGTGCCCTTGTACTTGCCGAAGAGGTTCAGAACCAGAGCTTCGTTGGGGTTGAGCATTTTGAATCCGGGGATCAGGAAACAGGCCAGAACCAGTAGGGCAAATGAAGCAATAATCAGGAAACCGCCCAATCCTTCCGACAGACCGGCAGGAGTGTTCTCCGAACCGATATGTAAACCGTCAATGTCGATCCCGCCAAAACATACGGCCGCACAAATGATACCCGCAATTGACAGGCAGAACATAAGTATGACCACCAGCAGCATGGGGATACCAAGCTTCTTTGTTGTGTAGATCTTTTCTTTCATAATTCTTACCTCCAGATTTTTTATGATTTGATTTTGTAGCTATATGATATCATTTTGATATCGTTTTGTCAATAAGTTTTTTCCGGTTTTTTTCTGTTTTTTATTTGCAGAATCCGATTATCATAAATCCAAGTATAAATGACCTGGGATGGGACAGCGGAGGACCTCCGGTATTATCAGGTCGTTTTCAGGGTCACGGGACATACTGAGGTATGTTATGTAACAGGGATATCCGTTGTTTGCACATGGTATGGCAGCACTCGCAGGATGTTTTCCCGGAAGACGTCCGGCATCGGATAACCTTACTTCCCGATACACAAAAACCCGCAGACCGGCTGAATCCTATCTGCGGGATTATTATTATTCCTTTTCTCTGCACATCGCCCGCCCCGCCGCAATGGTGGCAAGGGTGTCGCCAAGCTGTGTGAACACCAGGGCAAGCAGTCCCAGCTCATCATCACCCATTCCGCAGGCGATTGTATTTGCCGCCGCCGTGATGGCTGCGGTAAGCTCACATGAATCCATAAAATATCCCTCCGGTCATACTATGCGCCGGAGGGAAAATCGTGCCCGTCATACCGCATAGAGGTTGCAGTCCCATGCGGGAATGTGGGGATGCTGGCGCAGATACATCTTATATTCCGGACAGATCTCATGCAGCAGCAGCGGCAGCCGGAAAATGTCAGAGCTGCGGTGATAGAGAGCCATGTTTATCTTCGGACGGTCACGGCCGATAACGGAGGCGCCGCCCATAAGGGCTTTTTCCTCAGCACCCTCAACGTCGATTTTAACAAAGGTGACCCGACGCTTTGAGAACAGGGTGTCAATGGTGGTAACGGGCAGAATCCCCTTTCCCCTGTCGCTTATCCATGAACCCCTGCCCAATGAACCCTCAAAATTCAGGTCTGTGTTTTCATCCCATATACCCATGTTGAAAAGTCTGACGTTTTCAAGGTCCTCCGTGTTCTGTTTCAGCTTCCGGAAGGTCTTTTTGTCCGGTTCAAGGGCCACGATGTATCTGTACCGTCCGTTGGTATAGCTCAGCAGTTCTTCTATGGTGTCCCCTCTGTACGCCCCAAGGTCAAGAAACACCTCGTTTTCATCGGGGCGGAGAATTTCCCTGAAAGCCCTCTCTTTACTGCTGAAACACCGGGTAAGGCAGGAAAGCTCTCCGGTAAGCTTAAAGCATACAATATTCTCGTATACTCTGCGGGATTCATCATCCTCCCACAGACTGTATGCCCTCTCTATCTCGTGAATGTGACGGGCAAGAAAACCGGAATTGAAGATCTCCTCTCCGTATACAGGAACATCCGGACAAAGCACGGTGTGTTTCCGGGCAAGACTGAGTATACCATCCATGACCTCCGGACGCTGGGAACCGAAGGCGATCAGTATCACAGGGTCGGGAAACTCCGTTTCAAGGTCACTGAGCCGCCGCACGGTAAACCCCCGGAAGGTCTGTCCCCGCACAAAGTCATCGCTGGCCATTATACCCTTTACACTTATCCCAAGACGTTCAAGCTCGTTCAGGATCTTGTCGGCTCCGTTGCCTGTTCCGTAAAGAATCAGCGGCCGCTCAGTATCTTTAAGCCGCTGCCATATATCCGCTTCGGGAAGAATCATTGTTATCCCTCACTTTATACTATTATCATGTAAACAGGCGGAACACCCAGACTATCCTTTGTCAAAAACAGTGAAGGTGCCTGTGAGGTCATAAGGCTTTGTGTCCCGCCTGCAGGTTCGGTCGGAACTTCTGCAAAAATGGAACTTCCTCAGAACATCTGCGCCTGAGGTCTCCGCCGGACTCCGTACCCTTAGACCCCGGAAACCTTTGAATAGACCCCTGCAAAACTTGTATTTTTTAACTTCATTATCTGATTGTAGTATTAAAGGCTGCCGCTTGTGTTGCTGCGGCAGCCTTATGTTCATTCATTATTCGTCATCATCGTCTTTGTTCTTCTTCTTTTTCAGACTGATCACCACAAGAAGAATTACAACAATAAGGGAAACGCCTACAACTACTCCCACAATAATATATTTGCTTGCGGAGTCACCGGTATAGGTGGGCGGGTTGCTGGGCTGAGGAGTTGAGCTCTCGGGAGGAAGAACAGATATCTCTGTAGAAGATTCAGGAATAGATATTTCCGGAGCTGATATATCAACAGGGTTGTTGATAACAGTCAGCATAACAGGAGTACCCTCATCGGCAACATAAACATTGTCCTCGATCTTTACGGTGGCCTTTGAAGTTATCTCTGCGCTCACAGGTGCGCTGTCAAGGATATATCCGTCAGGGGCAGCGGTCTCGATAAGTCTGTAGGAGCCAAAGGGCAGTCCCTGGACAGCTATCTGGCCGGCCTTGTCAGTAGTAAGCTTTTCGGAAACAACACGCCAGTAGTATTCTCCAGCGTCATCGGTAAAGAGCTCTTCGGATTCGGGTCTTGCTTCATCCTCGACATAATTCTTGACCTCAAGCCTGAATACGGCACCGGAAAGTGCTGCGCCCTTGGGGTCTGTCTTTTTGAGAATGAACGCACCGGTCTCTTCCTCAACACGGTTGTCCTCATACTTGGCGTCAATGGAAAGGTCGGTGAACTGATGTCCGTCAACATCGACATAGGGAAGAACAACAAGCATGGAGCTGACAGTAATTACTTCTTCTCCGTTGACCTGGAAAATAACATATACTCTGCTGTCAAGGCTCAGACCTCCGAAAACGGCCTTGCCGTCCTCGCCTGCCTGAACTATAACGGCGGACTCATCATTCTTTGCGGCAGCGCTGAGTATATCGGCTGCAGCCTGTGCCTTTGAAGCCTCGTCCAGTCCGGTCATGTCTGCGCCAAGGCCGCTGTAGCCTTCACTGAGGACATAGGAGCCGTTCTCATACGCACCCACGTCAACAATGCCAAGACCTGTTCCGGCACCGAACTCAGGCAGATTCACTGTAACGGAACCCACGCCTGATGATCTGAGGGAAAGCTCCGGCTGCACAAACGCGCTTACCGGAAGAGCCATGCACAGAAGCACACAAAGAGTCATGGCTATAGCGAGTATAGCACCTGCAGTTCTTTTTTTCATGATTCATCATTCCTCCATATCCTCCGACCCCTGGTCGGTTTTATGAATATTGTTTTCATCAATAGTAATCTTGTCAGCCTGCCGTTTTTTATTCTTTCGTTTCTTCAGCGAGGGGAACAGAAGAATAGCCAGAATACCGATAACCACCACTCCCATAATAACGGTAGCGGCATACCATATCACAGTCCTTAACGGAAGCTGTACCTTTTCCTTATGGTACGACGGCATATCAGGGTCTTCCTCCTGCTCCTTTTCCTGAGCAGCGGTCAGTTTTACACGTTCGCCGCGGACCAGAAGCCTGTGGGAATTAATGCCGTAGGGCGTACAGGTAACAAGTGTCACATAGTCCTTGTCCCGCTCTATGCGGATATTCTCTGACTCATGAGGCAGAACAATAATGGACTGATCGACCCGATATTTCAGCACCTTGTCAAGAACGTGGATATAAAATACATCTCCGTTCTCAAGTGTGTCAATATCCGTAAACATTTTTGAACTCGGAAGACCCGTGTGACCGGCAAGAACACAGTGGGTGCTTTCGCCGCCTACTGGAAGAGATGTACCCTCCATGTGGCCTACGCCCCTTTGGAGGACATCATCGCCAAGTCCACGGAAGATCGGATAATACACACCGATCTTTGGAATTTCAATATATCCGATGGCATCTGTGACCACCAGCATTTCGTCATATTTCAAGGCGTCGCTCTTGACGGCTGTGCCGGCAAGGGTACGGTTATACTCATCCGCCTGCTCAATAATACGCTTGATCGACTCGTCGCCAAGATTTTTTACGGCCTCGTCATATTCACGGATAGTGACCCATGCGGAATATTCCGTATACCAGTTGCTGACTATTGGATACATAAAGAAGCTTATGCCCAGTATCATCAGCAGAAAAATACCTATCAGCGGAAGCCGCCGGAAAAATCTATTCTTCTTTTTTGCCATTGCCGTCCTCCGCCCGTTTCCTTTTTCTCGCATACTTTGCTTGGACCCGTTTATGTCTGTAGATCCAGCTCAGCCAGATACAGGCTCCGGCAAACACTGCAACAGCAGCCGCCACTATTACGATGATCACCGTCATACTGCCGTCTATCCGTTTCTGAAGTGCTTCGTCTGCACGGGAAGCGGCCTCCTGTGTCCCGGAACGGGATCCTCCGTCAGAGGTCTGAGGTTCGGGCTGCTTTTCGTCAGCGACACGAACACCTCGCACCAGCAGTCTCTTGTCGTTTATGCCGTAGGGAGTACAGGTAAGCAAAGTAATGTGATCCTCACCCGGAACGATGAGCAGATGCTTAGTGTCGTTGGGTGTGACGGTCTCGATATTATCGACTTTGTAGGTCAGAGTCCTGTCATAGATATGTATGTATAAAATATCGCCAAGCTCTGAACCGTCAAGCTTTGTAAACATTTCGGCATCCGGAAGACCGGTATGACCCGAAATAGACGAATGTGTATCCGGACCTCCTATGGGAAGGGAGGTATTTTCAAGTATTCCGCAGCCCTTTAGAAGTGTTTCGGAGTCCGTGCCGTAATATACGGGGAGATATATGTCCAGCTTCGGGATCTCCACATAACAGACCAGACCGTTATCAACATCAAGACAATGCTCCAGTCCGTCGTCATATATCTGTTTTGCAAGATCCTCGTTGTATTTCTTTGCCTGATCAAACCTTTTTTCTATATCATCGTCCTTCATGACATCGACTTTTCTGACATAGGTCCGGATAGTATCCTTTGAGGTATTCATGGAATACATATTGCCTGCTATGGGATATACTATCGCGGTGATTCCCAGAAAATACAGAAGTCCGATGGCTATCAGGATAATTATATGTTTTTTTCCGGATAGTTTCAATACAAAAATCCTTTCAGAAGGTTTTCCAAGGGACCCGCCGGCAAAGCGCCGGATCCTTTGGAAAACCTGCTCCCGAAAAGGGAGCAGATCCTGTTTTTAGGAGGGGACAGGAAAATTATTCCTCAGTCTTTCTCTTTCTGATGTATACTACCAGCAGTACGCCTGCAAGGAGAACGATTGCAAGACCGCCGAAGGTGAATACATAGCTGCCGATGCCGCCGGTTCCAGGAAGGGTGTCAGCGAGAGGATCAGCAATGTTGAGCTTTACAACGCTGTCGTTTGAAGCAGCGCTGAGATCTACCATCTCTACGTATGTATTTGCAGCAGCCTCGGTTACTTCAAAGGTACCGAACTCGGTATCGGTGGTGTTCTTCTTGTTCTTTACGGTGAACTTGTAAGCGCCGTCGATGGTCTTGTATCTTGCAGGAGCGGCGATCTCGGTCAGGGTGTATGTGCCGTCCGGCAGATAACCGAAGTCGATAGCACCCTCAGCGTTGGTAACATACTTTGTCTCGGGAACAAAAGCAGTGTTGGTGCTTGTCAGAGTGAACTCTGCGCCTTCGATGATAGCATCGTCAGCCTGGCCGAACTTGTAAACGGTTACCTTGCCGACATAGGTGGTAACTGTGCTCTTCTTCTTGATCTTCTCAGGGGGATTGTCAGGACCGTCGGGCGCGTCGGGATTGTCAGGATCATCGGGATCTGCATAGCCGCCGGTGGTGTAGTTGTTGCCCCATGTCAGAGTAACGGTGTTGGGGTTACCTGTGAAGGACTGATGAGCTGTATCAGCGTCTGCAACCTTTGCGTCACCGGTAACTGCCTTGTCAGCAGCGATCTCGTTAACGGTAGCGTCGAATGTAACGGTAACATTCTTGCCCTGGTTAGCCTTTACGGTAGTGCCGGCAACAGTAACGGTAAAGCCGTCGCCTGAAGGAGCGATGGTCACAGCGTCGGTAACGTCTGTGCTGTCAAAGCTGACCTTGAGATTTGCGCCTGTGGCAGCCTTAAGGGTAGCTGTATCATCATTCTTGATAATGATGCCGCTGGAGGGATCGTCGGTGAGAACAAAGGGCTTGATCTTTTCAGCGTTTACGTTTACGTCATACTCGGGAAGCTGTGAAGTGATCTTGTAGGAAACCTTGGAGCCCTCAA
>JBGUWL010000019.1:0-5096 GCA_045221075.1 Acutalibacteraceae bacterium | reverse complement strand
GAAGACAGCTTGTTGAAGTAGGATAATGTTCGTGTATCTTCATAGTTTTCTTCGACAGGCAGTTGGTTCATATTGATTCTCCTATCCGGTTTTCTTCTGATACAAGGGTGCTCATACTGTTTTCTGAATAAAAGAATACACTTTCAAACAGAAAGGCACAGCTTTTCGCGCCGCACATCCGTGCGAAAGCAGAAATGACGTCTCATGCAGACTCAGACACACTGACGCACTGCCAAAAGCAGACTTTGTCTGCTTATAACAGAAGTCTTGTATCACCCAATAATCTCTATATAATATACCATTTTATTTAACCGATTTCAAGCCAAACCGAGCAATTTATACATATCACGGTTTTTTTGCAATAAAAACCACCACTGAAGTGGTGGTTTGCACAGCCCCTATAAGGGGCTATTACAGGCTTAACCTCTAAAGGGACATTGAATCATTATCATAGCATTACACGCCCTGCAACTGGTAAACCAGTAAATTACGGGAAACAGCAAACCATCGGGACATTCAAAAAATTTTCTTAGCTTCAAAAGAGCAGTTATTGTGTAACCAGTTTGCTATTGTTTTTAAAGCTTTTGCTGAAGCATTTTTATCTACCCCCGGTAGAACCGGGGGTTTAATCAAACTAAAGCGCCCAAAGAAAAGCAGCAGGCGGATGCCTGCTGCTCATTGTGATCCGGAGACCGGATATTATTTAGTTACTGTAAGGGTAAGGTTCTTGATGGTGATCCTTCCGCCAAGATCCTTGACCTTGACCTGAATAGTGTATGTGCCGGAGTACTGGGGAGTAAATACCACGTTGGGATTTGCGTTATAGCTCTGGAGCGTGGTCCAGGTGTTTACGCCTGATCTCTTCTGGAGTACGGTGTACTTGTAGTAGTCCTCGCCGCCGCTGGCCTTACACTTTACGGTAATAGAGTTAAGACGCTTTACGGTGGAAGCTGAAAGTGTTGATTCGTTTACAAGGGGCTTTACAACGGTGAATTCAAAGGTCTTCTCGACCACTGTGCCGCCTGCATCCTTTACCTTTACATAGCCCTCATACTCAACAGCCGCCTGAGGAGTAATGGTAACCGAAGCATTTGTGCTGTAATCCTGACCATTGAGCCATGAAGTTGTGCCCTTCTTGCGGTATTTTACAAGATACTTATAGCTTCCTTCGCCGCCGGTGGCCTTGCAGTTTACGGTTACGGTCTTGCCGAGGGTGATCTTTGATGCGGAAATCGTGGACTGGTTGTACAGTCTGCTGACGACCTTGAGTGTAAAGGTCTTGATTGCGGTCTTTCCGCCTGCATCCTTGACGGTGGTGCGTATGCTGAAGGTGCCGGAAGTCTTGGGCTGGATGGATACTGTCTTGTTTACGGTGAATGCCTGAACTGCAGTCCAGGTTGTAGCAGAAGCTGACTTGTAGGAAACGGCATACTTGTACATTCCTTCGCCGCCGCTTGCCTTCATATTCACGACTGCATATCCGCCGAGAGTAATCTTTTCGGCTGAGATAGTGGAGTTGTTGGCAAGAGCCTGAAGTGTACGGATGTTGAAGATTTGGTATGCCAGCTTGCCTCTTGCATCCTTTACGGTTACCTGTACTTCATAGTATGCAACGGACTGAGGAGTGATCTTGACAGTGGCGTTGGTGCTGAAGGCCTGAGCGGACATCCAGGAAGCAGCGCCTGACTTTTTGTAGTCTACCTTGTACTGATAGGGAGCTACGCCGCCTGTTGCAGCACATTTTACGGTGAAGGCGGAACCGAGATCAGCTTTTGTGGGAGATACGGTGCCGGTGCCCTTGAGAGCGCTGACAGAAGTGACGTTAATGGTCTTTACAAGGACCTTGCCGCTGTAATCTCTTACCTTGATCTTAATGCCGTAGGTTCCAACGGACTTGGGAGTGAACTTGACTACAGGATTTGTGCTGTAGGTCTGGAGTACTGTCCAGTTGTTGAGTGTGGACTTCTTGTAGGACATTTCGAACTCATAGGGAGCTTCTCCGCCCTCGGCATAGCCGATAACGTCGATAGACTCGCCCATCATTAC
Source organism: Acutalibacteraceae bacterium (assembly GCA_045221075.1). GTDB lineage: Bacteria > Bacillota > Clostridia > Oscillospirales > Acutalibacteraceae > UBA1213. The sequence continues at coordinate 3,050 of JBGUWL010000019.1, read as the reverse complement.
GGTGGTGTCGGAAACATCGGAAAGGTTCTTGAGGGCAGGTGTGACTGTCAGCTCATAATCCTTGTAAGTCACACGGTTGCCGGCATCCTTGGCCTTGATCCTTACAACATAGACACCTGTTGCCTTGGGCTTGAAGGTCATAACGGAAGTTGTGCCGAAGTCCTTTACAACGGTCCATGTTGTAGAACCGGGAGCCATATAGGCAAGAGCGAACTTGTAGGGAGTCTTTCCGCCGGAAGCCATTCCGACGGCCTCGGCAGTCTGACCGAGCTTGATGGTGGTTTCGGAAAGAACGGAATCGTTAGTGAAAGGTGCCTCTGTAACGGTTACGGTGCATACGGCGGTAACATTGCCGGATCTTGCGGTTATTTCGGCAGTTCCGGGGCTAAGAGCCATGATCCTGCCTGCAGCTGATACCGCAGCGGTATATTCGTCGGAGGATGACCATTCAACACCTGCGGCAGCCTTTGCGGGAGCGGTGGTAACGCTGAGTGATGCACTCTCGCCTGCCTTGATCTTGAGGCTGGTCTTGTCAAGCTGTATTGCAGTTGCGGCGGGAACGATAGAGTATTTAACTGTGGTGGTTCCGGTATATGCGCCTCTGAATACTACATTGACCTTATAGTCGCCTGTTGCCTTGCTGTTCCTGTTGGTGTAGGAAAGGGTATAATCAGTGCTTTCATAGAGGGATGTGCCGTTGCAGGAAACAGTGACCTCGGGGACCTGAACATTGCCGTTGTAGGTAAATACGGTCTTGTCCAGGGTAACGGTGCAGAACTTTGCATTTATCCTGCTGAGAGCGGGTACATAGTCACGCTTTTCGGTCTTGTCGCAGTTTTCGCACTGGTATACAGTATAGCCGTCAGAGATATATGTGGGTTCAACTACCTGATAGGGCTTGAACTTGTGGTCTGAAACAGGTAACTCTCTGTCGAACTGAGCGCCGCATACGTTGCAGTAAACGGTAGCGTGACCTGCCTGGGTGCAGGTGGCGGGAGTGTCAACACTGACAGTGCAGTCCTTGTGGTTGCAGTATACCTTATAGGGGATGGTAATGGAACCGGAATAGTTGCCGATACCGTTAATGGTCAGGCTGGCCTCACCGGGAGAAGTATTGCTGGAGCATTCAAGGGTATAGTCTGTGCCCTTCTTAAGGACATAGCCATCCTGAGTCAGCTTTACGGCAGGAACTGCACCGTTGTCCTTGTTGGCGGATGTCAGTTCCTGTGAGGAAATCGGACTCATGGTAACTACGGGATCGGTAATGGGTCTTGCCAATATTGTGAAGTTGCCGGTAAAGCTTCCGGTATAGTTGCCCTTGCCGGTAACGGTGACGGTAGCGGTATCGCCAACCTTGGTATTGTTGGTATAGGTTACGGTATAATCAACGCCGGCAACCAGTGTCTGCTTTGTTGTACCGTTGGGATCACCCGATACGACCATAAGCTTTGGCTTGTAGGCGGTAGTCTTGGGTGAGTAGTAAACATCGGGTATAACAACGCTTGCGTTTGACATGGGATAGCAAGCTTTGACAATACATGAATCGGACTTGTTGCCTGATTTTACGGTGATGGTGGCATTGCCTACCTGATGAACGGTAACATTGCCGCTCTGATCTACCGTTGCAACGGATTCCTTGCTGGAGCTCCATTTAATATTTACGTCGTTTACCTGTACATCTCTTTCGTTATATACATCTGCGGAAAGAGTGACAGTGCCTGAAAGGCTCGAGTCAAGATCAACATTGACAAAGGGCAGTCCGCCGCTGGAGCTGGCCTCAACACCTCTGAGCACGATGCTTGATGTGGTGAAGGAGGTGAAATATGCGTACTGCTTTCCGCCGGAAGCGGTAGTCATAGTGATGGTAGCCTCGCCGTTGCCCACAGCCTTGAGGTTGCCGTTATTGTCGATAGTGATGACCTTGGGAGCCGATGAAGTCCAGCTCTCAACAACGTCATCGTGGTTATGGGGCTGGTTGGAGTCGATCCTCAGGTCGGCGCCCAGCTTCATTGTGGTACCCACATTGATGGAGGTACGGAAGTCGCTGCTGCCGGTCGCTGTGTCATAAATTGTACCTATGGTGGCTCTCTTGAGAACGCTGAGCTTGAAGGTCTTTTTGACAGCGGAGTTTGCCTTTGAGGAAGCCGTTACGGTGATAGTTCCCTTTGCAAATCCGGTCATAGTGATCTCGCTGTCGGTCTGAGAGATAACATCAACATAGTTGTTGTTATTAACACCGTTGCCTGTGACCTTCCATACGATGGTATCGTCGGGAGATGCGCCGCTGGCAGATAAAAGTGCGCCGGAAATGGTGATAGTGTTCTGGTCATATACGTTTACAACATCGCCTTCTGCGATCTGGATGATCTTACCGTTCTTTTTGTAGGTAAGCTTGACATCGGAGGAAACGACCTTGTCTTCTACGTTGCAGGTGATGCTTGCAGATACGCCGGAGTTCTTTGCCTTTGCGGTGATCTGGGTAGCGCCTGCTTTAAGGCCGGTAATAACGGCTGTCTGCTCATTTGTGTACTGGCCGGTGACCGATGACTTTACGGTAGCAACGCTGGTATCGCTGGATGACCATACGATAGCTTCATCGGCGGCGGCAGGAGACATGATAGCCTTGATGGTGGTGGTGGAACCGACCTTTGTTGAAACGGTCTGTACGGGGAATGAGATGGATGTAGCCGGAGTGACTACACGGATATTTGCAGTTGCAAATACATTCTGGTTCTCACCGTAGAGGGTGACGGCTGCATCGCCGTTGCCCACAGCCCTGATAAGGCCCTTGCTGTCAACGGTGAGCACGTTTTCATCGCTGGATTTCCATACAAGGGTATCGGTAATGCCGGTCTCATAGCCGTCTCCGGTATAGGTAGGAGTTGCTTCATACTTGAGCTGGAAGCTGTTGCCCAGTTTGATGGAAGAGGGGGCGTTTGTTATCTTGAGAGACTTGGCAGGGTTATCCTTTACTATGGTAACATGGATGTATTTCGGAATAGCCTGGGCCGGTTTCAGAACATACTGATCCTGCTCTGCATCATAAAAAG
>JBGUWL010000018.1:0-3405 GCA_045221075.1 Acutalibacteraceae bacterium | reverse complement strand
GCTGGCCGCCGCCCGGAGCAATGTCGCCCGGCAGGTGAACAGCGAGCTTCTGAGCACCTACTGGAATATCGGACGCATTATCGCCGAATATGAGCAGACGGTACCGGAGCGGGCCGACTACGGCAAACAGACGCTCAAGGAACTGTCAAAGGCACTGACAAAAGAATTCGGCAAGGGTTTTTCTGTCTCTAACATCCAGTTCATGCGGCGCTTTTATCAGGCTTATCAGATTCAACAGACAGCGTCTGTTAAATTGACATGGTCGCATTACTGCGAGCTGCTGACGATCTCAGACCCGGACAAACGCAGCTTTTATGAGAAGGAAGCGGTCAATGCCAACTTGTCTGTACGTGAGCTCAAGCGCCAGATCGACAGCTCTCTGTTCGAGCGCCTGCTGCTCTCCCGTGGGGATGCAAACAAGGAGCAGGTGCTGGCTCTGGCGGAAAAGGGGATCGAAATTGCGGAACCTGCCGATCTTATCCGTGACCCGTATGTGTTTGAATTCCTTGGTATCCCGGAAGACAAACCCATACTGGAGAGCGACCTGGAGCGGGCGCTCGTACAGCAGATTGAAAAATTCCTGCTGGAACTGGGACGCGGCTTCATGTTTGTCGGCACGCAGCAGAGAGTGACGATTAACAACACCCACTACTATGTGGACATGGTATTCTACAACAAAATTCTCCGCGCCTATGTACTGATCGAGCTGAAGACCACAAAACTGACGCCGGAAGCCGCGGGGCAGATCAATATGTATCTGAATTACTACGCCTCCGAGGTCAACGATCCGGACGACAATCCGCTGATTGGGATCATCCTGTGCACCGAGAAGGACAGCATCACCGCTGAATACGCCCTGGGCGGCCTGTCGAACAACGTCTTCGCCTCGCGCTATGTACTGGTTATGCCGGACAAGGCGCAACTGATCGCCCAGGTCGAGGCGGTATTGGAAAAGCGGGACAAAGACGCCGATAAGATCACAACAACATAAAACACAAGCATTTTTATGCTTATGTGGGAAGCCATGGAACTTTCACCCTGTCCGTGCGTCATAATCGACAATACCGGAAAAGGAGAGATAACCATGAAAAAAGCACTGATCCTGGCACTGGCAGCCTGCCTGACACTGACTTGTTCAGCGTGCGCATTCACACCGGAAGCGGCTTTAGTCGAAACGCCGCAGTTTTCCGATAATCACGCAGCAGAGCTGGACGAACCGCCCTTGCCGGAAGAGATCACAGACGGCGCGTCAGACATTTATACCTCGTGGCTCGATTCCGGGCGCGGTTATCTGCTCAAAAAGGGCTTTCCGGCGGCGGGACAAATGCCCTGTTCCCTGTACCGGACGGAGGACGGAGAGAGCTGGACGCGTGTGCGGTCGCTCTCCGGTTGGGAACTCACTGACCGTGAGAGGGAATCCGGCGTGATCCGCAATTATCCCAAAGCCCTGTTTTTCTGGGACGAGCGGCAGGGTTTGATTCTGACCGATTACCACGGCTATGATGAGTGCGTCTATCTGACGCAGGACGGCGGCGAGAGCTGGAATCCGCTGACGATCGAATTGCCGCCGGAGCTTTTGCCGCATCTCTCCGGGTACAGCTATCTTGAGGGGGAAAAGGCATGGACTGACGCGTGGAATATCTCTATCGAGCTCTCTGCCCATTTTGAGAACCGGGAGCCGATCAGCTTTGTTGTGCAGGTAAATGACGGAACTCGTTCGGAATACTTTGACGAAATGGGTTCCGAACTGATCACGTTCAATGATAACGAAAAAACATGCAATGTTGTATTTGGAGTCTACAAAATCTCAGCTTTTCAAGAAACAGTTGGTGAATACGATCAGGATACCGGCGTACTCATTTTTTCTGCGAAGGATGCCTACGGCAAGACGGTTTCAGCAGAGGCGAGAAAGCGAGACGACTATATCGTCGTTACGATCATCGACTGGGATTATGAAGACTATCTGCCAAATGGGACAGAACTTGTTTTTTACAAACGCGGATGAATGCGCAAGCATAATAACAGGCTTTGTATTGTGCTGACAACAGAATGACAACAAAAATCCTGATAGCCCAAATTTTATAGGTAATGTAAATAATCCTGATAATCTGTGCTAAATGGCCTAACCAAAATCGTTTAGCTCACGGTTTTCGGGATTGAGTGGGAATAATACCATTTTAATACCGTTTATTTACAGTAGCAGGCAGTGGTTTTCGTTGTCTGCTATTGTTTTTATTATCTTGATTATTTAGAGTGCAATTAATATACAACTCAGAGTTTGGAGATGTAGCACATATAATTACGTGCAACGCACATAATTATATTGACTTTTCCTTTACGCCGCGTATAATATAGATGAGGAGGCGATATCATGAAGAATGTGAATGTAACGCTTCGTGTGGATGAAGACCTGAAGAAGCAGGCAGACGAGCTCTTTTCTGAACTGGGCTTGAATCTGACAACTGCTTTTAATATTTTTCTCAGGCAGTCTGTCCGGGAGCAGCAGATTCCTTTTCAGGTGACCAGGAATGTTCCCAATACGGTCACGCTTGCGGCAATGGACGCCGCAGAAAAAGGGGAGGATCTGTACGGCCCTTATGACAGTGTTTCCGATCTGATGGAGGCGCTCAATGCTTAAGATCGAGTTTACCGGTCAATTCAAAAAGGACTACAAGCTTGCACTCAAGAGGGGCTGTAACCCGAAAGAGCTGGAGAAGGTAATCACTTTGCTTGTCAATGAACAGCCCTTGCCGGAGAAATACCGGGATCATGCTTTGACAAATTCCCGAAATTACAAGAATATGCGTGAGTGCCACATTGAGCCGGACTGGTTGCTCGTTTATAAAGTCTTAAACGAGACACTGATTCTCCGGCTGATTCGCACCGGCAGCCACAGCGATCTGTTTTAGCTGGTGACAGAGAATCACTGCACATAATCACAGCGGTTTTCCTTTCCTCTGTTATCAACGCTGATAACACAATGATAACAGGAGGGGTGATAGGCTGAATAATATGGATATATCAAATAATCAAAGGAACTACAGACAGGACGAACAATATTTCCTAAACGAAATCAGTTAAGTCCTGTCGAGCGGGAATAAATCAATCTTTGGCTCGGTTTGTATTGATTTATCTGAAATGGCATGAAACAGCAGGCATTCCTCACGAGTGCCTGCTGTTTTTGATAGCGGTATTGATAGCAGAATGATAGCATGATCGCTTGTGTTTATGGCGTTTTGTCGTATAATAATACCAAATGAAGGAAGGTGAGGTCTTGCTGATGACGGATCAACTTATGCCATCGATTCAGAATATCAATCTCGTCGTCCATGAGATTGGCGATCTGCTGGCCGCCGCCCGGAGCAATGTCGCCCGGCAGGTGAACAGCGAGCTTCTGAGCACCTA
>JBGUWL010000017.1:0-12217 GCA_045221075.1 Acutalibacteraceae bacterium | reverse complement strand
AACATCTCCCAGCCTCGAATCTATCAACTTCTCCGCCGAGCTCGTGAGATCGGCAGGGAATATAGAGCGCAAAACGGCTAACACAGAAAAAGGCGGCATTGGAATGGATCACCCCGGTGCCGCCGCTTTCTTTCTGCCCGTCAGTAAAATCATAGCCACAACCCTGTTCCTGCCGGGAGTATGGATAAGTTCCCGCAGAGAATAAAAGAAGGGCTCCCATCACCGGTCGCGCGACCGGCCCGGTGATGGGAAGCCCTTGATTTCAGGCGTTTCACAGCTCTTTTCAGCCTTTATGTGTTAGTAGACAGACGGTCTCCACATGGCACGAGGAAATGAAATTGATAGTCATATCCTCCGTGCCTGTACGCAAAAAACGGGGTCAGGAACATATCCACCGTTTTTCTGTACACCGGGAACATATCCACCGTTTGCCTGTTCGCAAGGAACATATCTACGATTGGCAGTTTGCGGGAACATACCGACAAACTGGTATGTCTATTTGTACAGAGCGCAGTTATACCGAACAACCGCTCCGTCAGGATATTCCTTTACGATTCTCTCCTCTGAAAAGCCGCATTTACGGTAGAAACCAATCGAACCATCATCCGTCTGTGCTTTGATTCTTTCTATTTCCTCTGACTTTATCACGCTTTGGATCAGTTCTTTTCCAATTCCTTTATGGCGAGCATTGTCAGATACAGCTATTCCAATAATCTCCGCGGCGGCCTCTGTAAGCTTCAGGACCATCATGCCTGTTTTCTTGCCATGATTCTCACATACGAATACTTTTACCGATGAATCGTGTAAATAGTCTTCTATCTGTGCTTTGTATTCCTCGTATGATGGATGATACATGCAAGAAGCATAGATCGAGAATGCTTCTTTTGACAGCAGCCAATCTATATTCTCGCATAACACAATTTTCATAACCATCCTCTGCAAGCCCTGAGGCTTGTACAATGTCCTGGCGTTTCGGGTCGATCTGGGGATCGACCCCTACGAAACGGGCACTTTGACGGTTTGCTGAGTAAAGCCGATACCCATATATATATTCATAACATATACCCCTTTTTAATTGTTTGCCCTTGTGTATTCTTCTCAGCCCTTATGTGTCAGCGATACCACCGTCTCAATATGGCACGAGGAAATGAAATAGATAGTCATTTTCCGTACCTGTTCGCAAAATCGCGGCCAGGAACATATCCACGATTCTGCCTGTTCGCACTTTTAGCTCCAGGAACATATCCACGTTTTATCTGTTCGCAAGGAATTTATCCACCGGTATTTGCCCTTTGGAGGTTCGTGGGAACTTGTCATTCACCGCTGGAATACTTCATTTCAAATACGTCTACCGGAACAGGACGGCAGAAATAGTAGCCCTGGAAATGATTACAGCCCAGTTCCGTAAGCTCATGGAACTGTTCTTCTGTTTCTACTCCTTCTGTAATCACGTCCATTCCCAAAGAGTCTGCCATGCTGATAACAGACTGCAGAATGATCCTATTCCTTTCGCTATCCTTAATTTCCTGTAAGAAACTCATATCAATTTTCAGTACGTCGGCTTTAATGTCCTTCAGGAAACTCAGCGTCGAATTGTCTTTTCCAAAATCATCGATCTCCACCAGGAAGCCCCGCTGACGTAATTCTGACACAATGTTTTCATATTTATCCGACTTGCCAAGAAACGCTGTTTCTGTTATTTCCAGTCGGAGCATGCGGCTGTCCACGCCATATTTTTCGACCAGTTCAGTCATAACGCGGGCAACATCAATACTGTAAAAGTCCTTTGCGGAAACATTGACGGAGATTGTCAGATCCTGTTTTTCCGTTCCCTTCCACAAGCTCAGCTGCTTCACCGCAAGTTCCCACATATACTTGTCGAGTTTATGGATCAGACCTGCGGTTTCAAGCGTTTCAATAAAGTCTCCCGGCATGATCATCGATCCGTCCGGTCTGTACCATCTTGCCAGAGCTTCCGCTCCGACCACGCTTCCGTCTTTCCTAACCAGAGGCTGCAGATACATTCTGAATTGCCCGCCGTCAAGAGCCTCATCAAAACTGCCAAGTACCGTTTGCTCCATAACGATCTTCTGGAGAATGGCATCATCAAAATATGCCACGGTGCGGGTCAGATCCTCACGGATCGTGCGGAGTGCCGAATTCGCCCGTCCACACATGACGGATACAGGAATGGAGGGATCATCGATCTCGTAAACGCCAAAATGAATGTAGAATTTGTAAATTCCACTGTTATAGGTTTCTGCCAGGGTCTGGGCTATGGATGTCAGGCGTTCTTCTTTATATGCGATCTTCGGAATGAGCACAGCGAACTGGTCTGAGCCGAGTCTTCCGCACAAACCTCTCGAAGATTCTGAAACATCTCTAAGCATTGATGCCGTTCTTGCAAGGACTTCATTTCCCTTCTGGTCTCCAAACAAGGTATTGACAAGTCTGAAATTCATAATATTTGATGTTATCATGACCCACGATTTGTCCGGACTGTTCTTGATCATCCCACGGGTAAGTTCATAGAACGCATCTGAATTAAGGACATTGGTCAGACTGTCGTGATGAGCAAGGTAATGGGCTGCCCTCGTGCCGACATTTTCTGCCTCCCTGTTGTTTGCCGCTATGTTGCTCTCTTTCTCGACATTCACCAGTTCCACGACCGCATCATATATGCTGCCATTTGAGAGCTTGAGCTTTATGGGATTCGACTGAACGAAGTAATAATTGTCTTTGAAATGTTCCGCCTTCTCCTGATGGCATCCAGTCCTACAGGCCAGCGCGCTGGAACAGTTGATGCACTTCTGCTCTGAATTCCATATGCCATAGCAGCTTTCATTCATATTGATCCGGCCATCATCCTTCAGTTCAATTATCCGACACTCGATCGGGTCTACCACACGGGCAAGGGCATACTTTTCAGACATTACCTTCAGAAACTCTTTCAGCTCTTCGACAGTATACTCGGCAGCCCTCATCTGTGGGTCCGGTATTCCCCTTCCGGATGCAACACCACGATTCTTCTCCCGCTTTGATTCATACATTTTTTCATCTGCTCTTGAGATCAGATTTCGCAGCATATCTGAATCAGTCAGCTTTGCGCGGACAAATCCAACGGAGAAACCTGCCCTGGCAATACCATTAATGTCCGGCTTGTTTTGTTTTATAGTCTCCAGCTTCTCATTGAACTCTGAGCTCGAAATATCTGGCACAATAACAAGGAATTCATCACCGCCATACCGATAACAGTGTTCCTTTCCGAAAGTATCTGAAAGAAGTTTGCCGATCTCCTGAAGAATACGGTCTCCTTCCTCATGACCACGAGTATCGTTTATCAGTTTGAAGTCATTCAGATCCAGCATCACTACTGTGACTTCATGCCCTTGATATGAATCGTAATCACGTCTGAGGGCCAGACGATTTCCAATTCCGGTAAGCGCGTCGATATAGGCCATATCATTCAGGTTCTTGATATAGACGTTCAGGTTCATGATGAGCTTTTTGAAGGAAGCCGTAAGAACACCGACTTCGTCCTTCTTGTCATAATCCAGCTCGGTATCATAATACCCTTCGCTTATCTGTTCCGCGGCTTTTGTCAGCTTCTGAAGAGGACGTGTGATCCGCCCCGTAAAAGCCATAATAAGTATGATAAAGATGATCAGCAGTACAGCAAAGATAATCGCAATCTCGGTGATCCATTTGTTCCAGGAAGCATTGATTTCCTGAACAGGAGCCGTGACATTGAGGCGCATTCCGTTGCTTAATGGAAGCCAGACTGCCTCCTTTTCAACGCCGTCATAGGAATAACGAATGAACTTATCATTGCTTAGTAGTCCATCCGGAACCTTTGGCTGCGTTTCCATTGTCGTAACGTCCATCTGCGGATGATAGATAATAATTCCCTCATCATCATTGAGGAAGGCATATCCGCTATCATAGAGCGTGATATGATTCACGACTTCTGCCATTGTGGAGTAATCGATTTCAATTCCAATGACACCAATGAACTGTCCGTTATGATACACGGGAACGTTATAGGAAATCACGCGGGCATCCAGATTCTCCGTAATGTAAGGCGGCAGCCATACGCCTTCTCCGGTTGCCTTTGGTACAGTGAACCAGACCAGTGAAGAGGTGTCATTCGTATCATAATCGGATATATCCGTCACCTCGTGTTCCTGAAAGCCGTTGTCATCTGTATTTACGTACCAGAAACCTTTGACATTCTCCGAGACTTCCGGATCGATCCGATAGTAATAAGTCAAAATGCCATTCGTGTTATATGCCAGCTTCTGAAAGACATCGCTGACGCGATCCATATGGGCCTGAAGATTTTCATCATCCACTCCATCCAGATCAGCTTCAACATATGCCTCAACAGTTTTTACCGACTGTTCTACATTTTGAAAGTAGTAGTTCAGGTCTTTTTGCCCTGTTTCGCATAGCAGGAGCAGGGTCTGCTGTGCATCATGGTTTCCGATATTCCGTATGGCCGTCACACCTAAAACAGTAGCGACGACCATTGCTATCACGATGACGCAGACTGTCATAGCAGTTATCTTGGTTTTAATCGAATGCATAAACAGTCCTTCTTTCAGATTTCTTTACTTCTCGTATTCCTACAGGCACACAGCGTTTTCTACTACTAATCCAGATCGTAGAACCCACATATTAACTGGGAATCATCCTTTATTCTGTCTGCAGCAATCTCTGCTCGGACAAACCGCTCTTCAATATTGAGCTCCTGCCGAGCATCAACGAACACCCCAAACCTAAGGTTAACCCTGTCAGCAATCTCTTTCTCGGATAAAATTTCAGATACAAATTCCTGTAGCAGTTTCTCATAGTCCTCCTGGTGCAGGCAGTACAACAGGAATGTATCTCCGTCTTTACGGCAACCGATTCCACCAGTTTTTCGCGCCAGCTTCTTAATACCGTTGCCTATACTTCCGAGCACCTGATCACCAAATTGCCGTCCATATTGTTTATTGAGAGAATGGAACCGGTTTACGTCACATACAACAGCATCCAAAATATCATCCTTGTACAAATGATCAAGCCTGCCCACATACCGGAAGAAGTAATCCTTGTTAAGCAGCCCCGTCACTTTGTCGCGCTCTGTGTACCGTATCAGATCGCGGTCCTCAGACAGTTCGATGCATTTTGAAATACGTGCCTTAACAATATCAATATCCGGAAAAGGCTTCGGAATGAAGTCCATAGCACCGATTTTCAAGCAGTCAAGTTCAGCCTGCTGATCAACGGTTAAAACGATCACAGGAATAGACATCAAATCCTCATCCACCTGCATCTCGGCAATAACTTCACGCCCATTTATATTCGGCATCAGCAGATCAAGAAGTACAAGATCTATTTCGTCCTTATGGCTTCGCAATACATCCAGCGCTTCTATACCATCCGAGGCGTATAGAATAGCATACTCATCCTCAAGGAGATCACCCATTATCTCACGATTCATCTCTACATCATCAACAATCAGAATCTGTTTCCTGGTATGGATAACAGGAATATACTCATACGCAGGACTGTTATCTGTCATATTCTCTTTTGGCAAAATATTCTCTTTCAGGAACTGTTTCCTTTCGTACATGGCCTTGTCAGCATCCTCGAAAACACTTGAAAGAGAATTGTGCTGATCCTTTTTGTATTCTGCCATGCCTGCAGAGATGGTTTCTCCTATTCTGATCTTTGAATAGTCTCTTGGAACAGCGTTGATCTGTTCTACCAGTTTATTCCGCACAATGTAATCTTCTCCGGACAGAATAACAACAAATTCATCGCCTCCTATCCGGAAAACCGGGCTGTGGCTGAAAATACCACAGATCTTGATGCAAGCGTTCTTGATACAAGCATCGCCTTCCTTATGGCCATACATATCGTTGACTGCTTTCAGGTTATTGATATCACAGACCACAACTGCGAACGGTGCCTTGTCTCCCTTTTCAATCTCTTCGTTGATTTTCTCTTCCCATTGCGTATAGGAACTCTTGTTTTTAACACCTGTCAAAGGATCAACCGCGGCCATTCTTCTGGCTGCTGTAAGGTTTTCCTTTGTATGAGCAGTTAGCTCTTTGAATGTCTGTGTGAGGACACCAACCTCATCGTTCTTGTTATATTCCAAAACGGATTCATAATTTCCGTTTTGCACCTGCTTTGCTGCGTCCGTCAGATCGCGCAGAGGTTTCGTAAGGCGGCCTGAAAAACGCAGCGTAACTACACATGAAACAGCCAGAATAACAAGCGCAGCAATAAGGATATTCCAGATCATACCCTTCCAGCCGCTGTCGATCTCAGATACAGGTGCTGCAACATACAGCCGCATGCCATTGCTCAGCGGAATCCAGACCGCTTCCTTCTCAACTCCTTCATAGTTATACTGTACATGGTTACTTCCGATGAAACGGTCAGTGCAGCTTAATGCAGTTGTTTCCAGATTCAATTGCTCAGAATCATCTATTTGTGGATGATAAAAGACATTTGAATCTTCATCGAGGATGAATGCATATCCGCTGTCAAAGATCTTCGTATTTTCTACTTCCTGAGCCAATGTATCATAATCAATTTCAATGCCAATCACCCCAACAAACTGATCCTTCCAGTAAACCGGAACATTGTATGAAACCACCCGGGCACCCAGATTCTCAGTATTATACGGAGGAAGCCAGACGCCTTCTCCTGTTGCCTTTGGAACGGTAAACCATACAAGCTCTGAAGTATCATTTGTATCGTACTGGCTGATATCCGTCACCTCATGTTCCTGAAAACCATTTCCATCCTGGTTTACATACCAGAAACCCTTTACAGTATCGGATATCTCTGGATCGATCCTGAAATAATAGGTGAGCACTCCATTTGTATTATAGGCAATTCTTTCAAACAGATTACGGGTACGCTCTACCTGAGCTTCCAGATCTTCAAAAGGCATGCCATCAAAGCTACCCTGCACAAGCGTTGCGACCGTCTCCACTGAATGCTCTACGCTTTCAAAATAGGATTCCAGATTCAACGCACCAGTCGTAGCAGTCAGATGAAGCATCTGATCTGCATCGTTTCTGCCCAGTTTCTTTATTGATATAATTCCGATAACTGTAGCAACACTTAATGAAATAATAACAATGCAAACAGTTAATAATGTGATTTTTGTCCGAATAGAATTCATTCGAAGGTCTTCTCCTTCACGTCAGTTTTTGCAAGTTCTAATCAGCCTATTGAAAGACACAATGTCAAATCATTTGAATGGCTGTTCTTCCTTCTTTTCGTAGGTGAGGCGCACATCATAACCGAGTTCATCCATCATCTTTACAAACGTCTTATTGACGATCTGCTCCCGGCCTTTAGTAATGCGGTTCACATAGGAAAGAGTTACGCCGAGCTTCTCAGCGATCTCTTTCTGTGTCTGCCCACTTTCTATAAGTCTCATTTTCAGATCCATTTCTACATTATTCTGAAGCATAAGAATTCCTCTCTCATTAATCAACCTATGACTTGATTAGTATAGCACAGTTTTCTGCAGATTTCTACCCTGTAAACGTAAAAAAAGACGCTCCCGGAGGAGCGCCTGCGTGATGGCTCTGTTTACATCTGGACCTCTGTCTCAAGGCCGCATTTGAATTCAAAGTCGAGGCGGTCGTCGTAGACGGTGATCCGCTCGATCAGCCGCCTGACCATCCCTTCGTCGTAATCCGTCACCGGCTCCTGGTGCTCATCCAGAAAGGCTTCGAGCTCGTCAAGCCGCTGTTTCATGGCTGCGCGGTTGGCGTCCTCCACCAGAAGGTCCTGCTTCTCTTCCCGGAGCGCATCGATCTCGTCGGCCAGTTCGTCGTATGTGCCTCCTCCGGATCAATAATACTGCTCAATGTAAGTGCTGCTTGCAGACCCACACCGGATACTTCTGGCTTCCGGTCGTATTCATGTGCCGCTTAAAGGTGCTGCCGCAGTCTCCGCAGATCAGCTTGCTGGTGAATGGGTACCGGCTTTGGAAGCGCAGAGTTAAACATCTCTCAACCGCGAATCTATCAACTTCTCCGCCGAGCTCGTGAGATCGGCAGGGAATATAGAGCGCAAAACGACTAAAACAGAAAAAGGCGGCATCGGAATAGATCACTCCAGTGCCGCCGCTTTCTTTCTGCCCGTCAGTAAAATCATATTCTCGACCTACCCAAAATAGTAAAATCATTGACTCGTTTTCACCGAAAAAGTAAAATCGTTGACTCGTTTCCGAAAATAGTAAAATCGTAGCCACAACCCTGCCTCAGCCGGAGGACTGGATATGTTTCCGCAGAGAATAAAAGAAGGGCTTCCATCACCCGGAGCGCAGTCGCTCCGGTGACGGAAACCCCTTGATTTCAGGCGTTTTACAGCCCTTTTCAGCCTTTATGTGTTAGTAAGCAGACGGTCTCGACATGCTCCGTATACGGGAACATGTCCACCGGCTGGATGCGCTGTACCTTATATCCTCCGGCGGTCAGAACCTCCAGATCGCGGGCGAGGGTTTCCGGGTCACAGGATACATAGACCGCACGGGACGGCGCGGTTTTGATCAGCGCACGGAGAAACGCCTCGCTGCTGCCCGCGCGGGGCGGGTCGAGAAAAACCACGTCGGGCTTGAAGCCCTCGCGCGCCATGCCCTGCAGGTACTCCCCCGCGTCCCCAGCGGTGAACCAGCAATTTTTGAGGCCGTTCAGGCGGGCGTTGGCGATGGCGTCCTTCACCGCGTCGCGGTTTAATTCCACGCCGATGACCTGCTTTGCGCCGCCGCTCGCGGTGATGCCGATGGTGCCGACGCCGCAGTAGGCGTCCAGCACCGTCTCCGTCCCGGTGAGGGCGGCGAACTCCACCGCTTTCCCGTACAGGATCTCCGTCTGGACAGGGTTGACCTGATAGAACGAGCGCGGCGAGATGCGAAAGCGATGAGCGCACAGCGTATCCTCGATCACGCCGGGGCCATACAGGATTTTCTCCCGCTCCCCCAGCACGACGGGGGTAAAGCGGTCGTTGATATTCAGCACCACGGTGGTGATCTCCGGGTGCAGCTCCAGAAGCTTTTTCACGAAGGGCTTCTGCGTCGGGAAGATGGGCGAGGCCGCGACAAGCACCACCATCACTTCCCCGCTCTGAAAGCCGCGGCGCACCAATACATGGCGCAGGAAGCCGCGTCCGCTGCGCTCGTCAAAGACCTGGATTTTGAAATCCCGCAGCATGTTTCGGATATCCACGATGATCCGGTCGGCAATCTCATCCTCGATCAGGCAGTCGTCCACGGGGACGATGCGATGGCTCCCCGGCTGGTAGACGCCGGAGACGATGCGTTTCTTCGTGTCCAGACCAAAGGCGGCGCAGACCTTGTTGCGGTAATGCGCAGGGTTTTCCATGCCGATGATCGGCTCCACATGGCCGAACTTCCCCAGCAGGGCAATTTCGCGCCCCTGCTTGCGCCTGAGCTGTTCGTCATAGGGCAGGGTCTGAAGCTGGCAGCCGCCGCATTTTTTATAAAGCGGGCACGGCGCAATTGTCTGTTCCACGGTCGATCGCCCTCTCTTTCGCTCGATTCTTTATGCTAATGATAGCATAGTTTTCGGGGATTGCCAACAAAAAGCGATTCTGATAAAATACAGTTTCCAGAGAAATCCTGCTTCCTTTTCGGATCCGCTCTCCCGGAGGCGTCTATGATTCGCAGATTATTCAGACAAATGATGGTGACGCAGATCGTCTCCTCCATGACCGTTACATTGTGCATGCTGATCGACAGCATCATGATCGGCCGCTTTTTGGGTACGGACGCCATGGCTGCCTACGGCTTCTGTACGCCGGTGCTGCTGGCCTTTGCCGCGCCGGGCGCGATGATCTCCGCCGGCATCCAGGTGGTGTGCAGCAAGACCCTGGGCAGCGGCGACCATGCGGGCAGCGACGCCTGTTTTACCGTATCGGCGGCGCTGACGGCTTTGATCTCCGCGCTTGGCCTTCTGCTGGTGCTTTGCTTTGCCTCGCCGCTGTCCACCCTGCTGGGCGCCGGGAAACCGGAGCCCGGCAATCCCGTATTCTATCTCACGCGGGATTATCTGCGCGGCTTTATTCTGGGCGTGCCGGCCTTTCTTACGGCGCAGGTCATGGTACCCTATATGCAGCTCTCCGGCAGCCGGAAGCGGCTTGTAGCCGCGGTGCTGCTCATGACGGCGGCGGATGTGGTTTTTGACCTGTTCAACGTCCTCGTCTTCAACGGCGGCACCTTCGGTATGGGTCTCGCCTCCAGCCTGAGCTACTATGTTGCGGTGATTGTCGGGCTCGGTTACTTCTTTAAAAAAAGCTGCCTGTTCCATCTCCGCCGCGATGGGCTGCGCCCCGATATGCTGCGCGCGATTCTGTCCGAAGGCGTGCCCACCGTGATCAATCAACTGAGCCTCGTGCTGCTGGTACTTCTCTTTAACCACATCCTGCGTATTGTCGGCGACAATGGTGCGGTTGCGGCCTATTCGGTCATCTCCACGGTCAGCAACATCTGCTACGCCTTCAGCGGCGGGATCTCCTCTGTGACGCTCATGCTGGCCGCCATCTTTGCGGCGGATGAGGATCGCTCCTCCCTTTATGCGCTGCTGGACGCCATGCGTTTTTACGCGGTAACCGTGCTTACGGCGGTAACCCTCCTCGTCCTGCTCGCGGCAAAGCCGCTGGTCGGTCTGTTTCTGGCTGACGATCCGGCGGCCATGGCGCTTGCGGTGAAGGGTCTGCGGCTCTTCTCCCTGTGTCTGGTGCCGTGCGCGCTCAATACGGGCTACAAGTTTTACTGTCAGGGCATCGGCCGGGTCAGGCTGATGGAGATCATCTCCGTGGGGCAGAACTTCCTGCTGCCCGCGCTGGCGGCGCTGCTGCTGAGCGCTTTTCTCGGTACGACGGGCGTGTGGCTCTCCTTCCTTTGCGGAGAGAGCGCTGCCCTGCTGCTGATCTGCCTCTATGTCTGGCGACGGTATGGCCGTCCCAGTCTCAGCGCGGAGGCGTTTTCCCTGCTCCCGGCTGATTTCGGCGCGGCGCCCGAAGACTGCTTTGAGTATTCGGTGCACAGCATGGAAGACGCCGTGGCAGCCTCCGGCGGCGCGGAGCGCTTCTGTCTCAGCCATGGGAAGAGTGAGCGCATGAGCGTTCTCGTTGCCCTGTGCATCGAGGAAATGACCGGCAACATTGTCCGCTACGGCTTCGTACCGGGCAAGGATAAGTACAGTGTAGACGTGCGTTTGGTTTTCCGGGGCGAAGAGAGTATTCTCCGCATCCGCGACAACTGCGCGCATTTTGATCCGGTCTATTATCTCAAACTGCACCGCAGGGACAATCCGGCAGCCCACATGGGCATCCGCCTGGTCATCAGCATGGCGAAGGATGTGCGCTACCTCAACTCCTTCGGCCTGAACAACCTCTCGATCCGGTTGTAGATACCGGAAAGAGTACCATAAATCATGAAAAACGTGTCATGACCTCGCGAAGTCATGACACGTATTCTATGTAACTCGCTTTCACTCCAGCAGATAGGGCTTGAGCTTTTCCGGCATCCCCTGTTCCAGATAGTTCACAAGGCGTTCTTCCGGCAGATCCCAGCCCTTGAGCGACCAGTCGGCAAAGATATGCAGACAGGAATAGACATACATGCGCAGATAAAAGGCCAGTTCCTCCGGCAGCTCCGTAAACTGCCGCCGTCGGCAGATAAAGGCGCTCAGGAAATCGTAAGCGCTTTCGGCGCTGATCTCCGCATATGCGTTCACCATGCCGCCGCTCATGCTGACGCGCAGATAATTGGCATTTTGTGAGAAGAAGCGGATGCTCTCGTTTGTGAGATCGTGAAAGGTACAGCGCTTCCCTTCCAATCTGGCGAGGGCGCGTTCTCCGCCCCGGCGGTGGATCCAGAGCACCAGATCCTCTTTATCTCGAAAATGATTGTAGAAGGTCTGCAGGGAAAGGCCGCTTGCCTCCACGATCTGCTTGACCGTGATGCGATCCGCCTGCTCTGTCCGGGCAAGGGTGAGCAGCGCTTCCGCAAAGGTTTCTTTCGATTTTCGTTTTCTCACCGGTTCTTCTCCCCCGCTTTCCGACAGGCTTGCAAGCTTTTTTATGAAAGCGATTTATTAATGCGGCAATAAAATGTCCGTAAACCGAGCTTTGCAGAGCCGCATTAATAAGATGATTAAAATGCCGCTTTTCTCGCCCC
>JBGUWL010000016.1:0-2120 GCA_045221075.1 Acutalibacteraceae bacterium | reverse complement strand
CCGAAGGGGAACATCGGCATCGCGTTCACCTACAACGAGCCCCTCATCAACTACGAGTTCGTGCGGGACACGTTCAAAGCCTGCAAGGCGAAGGGCCTGAAAACGGTCCTCGTCAGCAACGGGACCGCAGAGCCGGAAGTCCTGCAGCAGGCCCTGCCCCTGACGGATGCCGTGAACTTTGACCTCAAAGCCTTCCGCAAAGAGACCTACCGCGATGTACTGAAGGGAGACCTCGAAACCGTCCAGTATGCTATCATGATGGCCGCGGACCGGTGTCATCTGGAACTGACGAACCTCGTCGTCCCCGGCATGAACGATGACGAAGAGGAGTTCCGGGAGATGGTACAGTGGATCGCCTCTCTGCAAAACGGGTGGGGCAACCGCATCCCGCTCCATGTCACCCGGTTTTTCCCCTGCTGGAAATACACGGACCGCCCGGCCACGGACCCGGCGCTCGTCTACCGCTTCGCGGACCTCGCCCGCGAGTACTTACAATATGTATATGTCGGCAACTGCTGAACGAAAAAGACCTGAACGTGTTTCGCTCAGATCTTTTTCTTTTCGGTTACGGTTTCGTATACAGGTCTTTCAATTCGATTTTGATAATATCTTCCGGTACATCGCCCGCGAACCCGGAACGAGAGAAAAACGCATAGCGGTAGCAGTTCAGACCGGTCGCGTTGACCTGTTCGATTTCTTCCCGGACCATTTCGGCTGTGACAGGGGCTTTGCGGAACTTGACTTCATAGAACGTATACCCCCGGTCGTCCTCTGTGACAACATCGAACTCGCCGTTCCTGCGTTCCGCAGGGAGGTCGTAATAATACTTGCCGATGGCCCAGAACGGCTCCTCCGGATTGCCGGTGCGATTCTGCCGGATGAGGTACTGTTTGCAGATGACCTCAAACTGCTTCGGAACGAACTGTTCCTCAAAGTCGCTCGCGATGTACCGGTCAAAAAACACATCCGGGTCCATGACCGCCCGCTGCGAGGAATAGCGGAACAGGTATTTATAGTGGAACAGTGTCATGTTATCGGCGATGTAGTAACCCGTTTTCCGTTTGTTGGAGGGGTCGTTGATGGGAGCCAGCTTCTCGACGACGCCCATTCTGGTCAATCGGTCGAGGACTGCGGAAAGTGCCGAGCTGCTTTCAATGTGTGACTGTGAAAGAATATCGGAAAAACGGGATTTCCCTTTGGCAATTGCGGAAAAGGCTTCATTTGCATTTTCCAGTTTGGACAGTTCTCCCTGGAGGTAGATGTCGACTTCGTTTTCCAGCGTGGCTCCACGTTTGACCAGGAGATCGATCAGGTTTTGACGCACCGATTTTTTCTCGGAGATCATCTGATTATAGTAAGGGATGCCGCCGAACACGCTGTAGAGACGAACTTTGTCCTCTGGTGAAAAGGAAGGGTAGAACAGAGAAGATTCAAAGTAGTCCATTGGCTGAAGATCGATTTTGACATCGGCTCGTCCGTAAAGGGGATTGTCATAGCTCATCAGCTGTTTCATGGTTTCTATGTAGGAGCCGCTCAAAAACAGTTTCAAGGAAGAGGTGTTCCGATAGGTATCGATCAGGACTTGCAGCTCGCTGTCACACCCGGCGACAACGTTCCGAAGGAAAGGGTACTCATCGATGATGACAATGAGGGGCTCCGTGGTTGCCTGTTCAAACAGAAACTTTAATGCAAGAGGAAAGCTCGAGAAGCTGAGCCCCGGTATTCCAAAAACGTCTGAAATGATCTCCGAGAGAGCCTCTGTGTTGCTGGCTTCGGAGGATTCTCTGCATTCATAGTAAATACCGCGGAGGCCGCTGTCGTGCATTGCCTTCTGCAAAAGCTCGGTTTTCCCGACGCGCCGTCGCCCATAGAGCAGCGCGACCGACTGGTCCCTGGTATTCAGCATGTCCCGAATGCGGGTCAGTTCCTCTTTTCTTCCGATAAAGTTCATAAAGGCACCTCGGTTCGTTCGGCGATTTAGTCAAAAGCATTTTAGTCAAACACGATTTACTAAAATTCATTTGACTAAATGTTATCACAGATCCAGATAGAAGTCAACGCGGCTCCCGGCATCTGCCAAAACTTTATTGCTGCCCGCCGTGAAGCGGTCGGCTGGAAGC
>JBGUWL010000015.1:0-16144 GCA_045221075.1 Acutalibacteraceae bacterium | reverse complement strand
GCACAAAGACCGCCGGCAAGCTGCCGGTCCCATGTTCTTTTTGGTAACTCAATAAAGTATTGGCAGTAAATGTGTTTCCAAAACAATGTTGGGTGCGGAGGCTCTGCGCCGGCACGTCATATGCCTTACCCGTCCGCCGCCGTGCCGCATATAGCGCCACTTTCCGGCTGGTGCGTGACCGCACTGGACAATTCGCGCTGTCGCTCAACTGCCGTTTCGCTCTGAACTCAGACGGGATACTTTACTCCCGCGACAATCATATAAATCATACCGACACTGATACAGCCGTAACCGCGGCCTTGACTGCCGGATGCTATTGAATGTGAACGCGAAATAGGGTGCGGCAGTACCCCAAGGGCACTTGTTTCACTGAGCTCGCCGGTTCAGTTTACAGTTAGCGAAGCGCTTAATTCCACTTTCCAAATTCCACATTAAAAAACTCCTCACTCCTCACTCCTCACTCCTCACTCCTAACTCGGTATCACGTCCGAACGGAGGAGGCAAACTGGGAGTTATACAGCTCCTTGTAGAAGCCGCCGGCCTCCATCAACGCGTCATGGCTGCCCTGTTCAATGATGTGGCCGTCCTTCATCACAAGTATGACGTCGGCGTTCCGTATTGTTGACAGTCGGTGAGCGACAATGAAGCTGGTGCGGCCCTTCATCATGTTGTTGAAGGCCTCCTGAATTTTCAGCTCGGTTCTGGTGTCGATGCTGGAGGTGGCCTCGTCAAGGATAAGCATAGGCGGGTCGCACAGCATGACCCGGGCAATGCACATGAGCTGCCGCTGACCCTGAGAAAGATTGGCGCCTTCTTCGGTCAGCATGGTGTCGTAGCCCTGGGGCATACGCTCAATAAAGCGGTGGATGAAGGCCTTTTTTGCGGCGGTCTTTATCTGCTCGTCGTCAGCGTCGGGTCTGCCGTAGGCGATGTTCTCTCTGATCGTGGCGTGATACAGCCAGCTTTCCTGCAGCACCATGCCGAACAGCGAGCGCAGGTCGTCCCGCTTCATGTCATAGATGCTCATGCCGTCGATCTTTATATCGCCGGAATCCACGTCATAGAACCTCATGAGAAGGTTTATGAAGGTGGTCTTGCCGCAGCCTGTGGGACCGACTATGGCCACCTTGCTTCCCGGCGGGACATGAAGCTCAAAGTGGTTTATCAGGGGCTTTTCCGGAGAATAGGAAAAGCTGATCTTTTCAATGTCTATCCTGCCCCTGTGTTGAAGGTCTTCCCTGCCCGTCTCCGGATCGGGAGAAAGGTCGGGAGAATCAAGAAGTTCAAACACTCTGTCGGCTCCCGCAAGAGCGGACTGGAGCTGGGGTATCACTCCCGTGACCTCGTTGAAGGGCTTTGTGTACTGATTTGCGTATGTAATGAACGCCGCTATCTGACCTACGGAAAGACCGCCGTTTATTACGCTGACCGCGCCGGTTATGCATACGGCGGTGGTCACAAGACCGTTTACAAAACGGGTGCTGGGATTTGCAAGGGAGGAATAGAACTGGGACTTCTGTCCGCAGACACGGAGCCTTTCGTTTATCTCCTCAAATCCCTCCTGGGCTTCCTCTTCATAGCCGAAGGCCTTCACAAGCTTCTGCTGACCCACATATTCCTCTATGTAGGCGCTCAGCTCTCCCTGGGTAGCGGACTGGCGGCGGAACTGCTTCTGTGACAGACGGGTAATAAACGCCGCAACGAACATGGAAAGAGGGGTTATTATCACCACCACAAGGGCTATTGTAACGCTCAGCATCATCATGAAGCCAAGTGTGCATACTATCATGACCGCACCTGAAAAGAGCTGTGTTATGCCCTGGAGCAGTCCGTCGCCGATGCTCTCGGTGTCGTTTATGATGCGGCTCATCAGGTCGCCGTGGGGATGGCTGTCGATATAGCTGAGAGGTACGGAATTGAGCTTGCGGAAGGCGTCGCTCCTGATGGACTTGACCGTAAAATAGCTTACGGAGTTGATGCAGATCCCCATGAACCATTGGAAAACTCCGCAGGCGAGGACCGTTACCGCCGTCATCAGAAGATAGTTCAGTATCTCCCCGAAGTTGACCTGTCCGGCGTCTATGGCGTTATCTATGGCATATCCCACAAGTACCGGCGCGGTAAGGGTGAGCACGACATACAGCACCGCAAATATCATTGCAAGTATCAGACTTTTGCGGCAGGGCGCAGCATAGTGAAGTATCCTCGCTATGGTCTTTCGTGAGCTGTTTGTATTCTTTGCGGACTTGAGCTTCTTGGACGGCTCATTTTTCCGGGATGAGTCATTTTTTGTTGATGCCTTTATTGCGGCGGGGGTATGGTTTTGGCGGGACGCGTTTGTTTTCCGGAGATCATTCTTTTCCGGAGTGTTCTTTATGTTTTTGGACGGCCTTGTTCCGACGGAGGAATTATCCTTTGTCAATTTTGCTTCTGTAGACGAATTGGTTTTCTGTGATCCGTTTTTCTTTTTCATCACTCATCCACCTCCTCGGCCTTAAGCTGAGACAGACAAATCTCACGGTATACCTGACAGCTCTTTATCAGCTCCGAATGAGTTCCCGTTCCGGCGATCTCGCCGCCGTCAAGTACGATTATCCTGTCGGCATAGCGCACCGTTCCCACACGCTGGGACACCATTATGACTGTCATACCGGAGGTCTCTTCACGCAGGGCCTTTCGCAGGGCGGCGTCCGTTGCGAAGTCAAGGGCGCTGGCGCAGTCGTCAAGTATGAGTATTTCCGGCTGTCCTATAATAGCCCGGGCAATGGTGAGCCGCTGACGCTGACCGCCGGAGAGATTCTTTCCGCCGGCGCTGATCCTTGTTCCGGTTTTTTCCGGCAGCTTTTCAACAAACTCCCCGGACTGGGAAATGCGGAGGGCTCTTTCGATGTCGTCTTCGTCTGCGTCACGCTTTCCCCAGCGGAGGTTTTCAAGTATGGTTCCGGAAAAGAGCTGCGCCCTCTGTGGAACCACGCCGATCTTTCCTCTCAGCTGCTCAAAGGTATAGTCCCTTACATCCGCTCCGTCAACCCTGACTGTACCCTCTGTTGCGTCATAAAAGCGTGGGATAAGATTTATCAGCGTGCTTTTGCCGGAGCCTGTACCGCCGATTATACCCACCGTCATCCCACTTGGTATATCGATGCTGACGTTATGAAGGGCGTAGCCGCTGTCGGGATAGCGGAAGGATACGTTTTCAAAGGAGATGCAGGGGGCGTATGTATTGTCTTCCGGGTCGATCCCTGCGCCTTCGGTAACTGAGGGCTTTGTGTCGAACACCTCGTTCACACGGGCAGCGGAGGCCGATGCGTTTGTAAAAATGACCACAAGATTTGACACAACTATCATAGTGAGCTGTATCTGTATCATATAGTTGACCAGCGCGATTATCTGACCGGTCTTGAGGTCCCCGGTAAAAACAAGACCGGAACCGAACCACACTATTGCAATGATGGCAGCCTGTGCCGCAATATACGTCAGGGGATTCAGCAGAGCCGACAGACGGCCCGCGCTGACCGCCGTTGCAGCAAGGGAATCGTTTGCCTCGTCAAAGCGTTCCTCGTCCTTCTGCTGGCGGCTGAAGGCCCGTATGACCCTGTTGCCCGCAAGGTTCTCACGGGAGATCAGGGACACCTTGTCCAGCTTTTTCTGTATGCTTTTGAAGAAGGGCACGGAACGGTTCATGATGATAAACAGGACCGCGGCAATGACTATGGAGGCCGCAAAGAATATCAGCGACAGCTTAAGGTCTATGGTCATGGCCATTATCAGCGCGCCTATCACAAGAAAGGGCGCCCGTATCACAAGGCGTATCAGCATGGCAACGGCAAGCTGCAGACGGTTGATGTCGTTTGTCATCCTGGTTATCAGGGAGGGAGTTCCCAGTTTGTCAAGCTCGCTGTGGGACAGGGTGTTGATATGTCTGAACATAGCGTTCCTGACCTTTGTGCCGAAGCCCTGGGATGCGATGGAGGCGGACTTCTGGCACACAAGGGCAAACCCCAGTCCCAGCACACCCATGAGTATCATCAGGCCTCCCTTTTGCAGAACATAGCCAACATCGTTATATCTCACTCCGTTGTCGATTATATCGGCGGTGATGAGGGGTATCATCAGCTCAAAGATGGCCTCGATCAGCTTGCACAGGGGTCCTATGGTGAGCTGGAGCTTATAATCCTTCAAAAATCTTCTCAGCCGGAACAATCTAATCATCTCGATTCATCAGGTTTTACTCTATTTATCTTAGCATACTCAAAGATAAAAAACAATCCGTCGTTTTATACTACGCAAATATGAACGTCTTTGGAGGAAAGACTTTTTAAAAATCCCCACACTTGTTTTTGGTATGTGTGTGTATGTTCCGGAGAGAATTATCCCCTCACATCAAAGCTCCCTTTTCTGCAGATAATGACCAGGCGCATACACACTTACTTTTCTTTCATTTCTTTTTCTTTTATTTTCTTTTATTTACTTTTATTTACTTTGTTGCATTACTGCAGCAGAAATCAGCTTTTCTGTTTCAGTAACCGGTATTTCTGCTGCAGAAACCGGCTTTTCTGTTACAGAAATAATTATTTCAGGCAGAGAAAGCTTATTATTCTGTAACCGTCCGCGCAGGCGCAGCTGTATGCCATGCAATGAATTTACCGTCGGCTGTTTTCCATAACCGTCCATGACGGCGCAGCCGTCTTATATAAATATCCCTTCTTCACCCTACCCTACAAAACCGGACTTTTTCGACCCAAAAAGGTCGAATTATCACAAAGTTATGAAAATTAACGACGATCACACCATGATAATTATTCAGGATGATATTTCAAAGCTCGGATATTATTATTTTTTCTGTCCTAAGTTTTCAGTATTCATTTAGCGAAGCGCACCGTTTCCGGGGTGGTTTTTTGAGAAAAAGAGTATTTATAAGAAGCGGGATAATACTGGCCGTGAGCGCCGTTGCCGTCAGAGGCCTGGGTATGGGGTTCAGGGTGTTTTTGTCAATGAAAATGGGAGCCGACGGTCTGGGTCTGTATCAGCTCATACTAAGCGTTCAACTGCTGTTTGCGGCGGTGGCGTCCTCGGGGATCTCACTTTGTTCAACAAGATTATTCTCAGAATTTTCAGCTCGCGGATGTCCCGCAAAGGCGCATTACTCCATACAGAAGTGTATGCGCGTGGGCTTTCTGATGGGGTGCGCTCTGTGCGCCCTGCTTATGCTCCTTTCGGGACCTGCGGCAGGGTGGGTGATACGGGACGCAAGAGCGGCTCCGGCGCTGAGACTGCTGGCTCCCGGACTGCCGCTCATCTCCGTGTCTGCGGCGGTCAGAGGATATTTCTTCTCGATTCGGAAAATACTTCCCAACATCGCGGAACAGTTCCTGCAGCAGCTTTCGGAGATCGGCGCAGTGATCCTGCTTTTCCGCCTGTTCCCGCCCGCGGATATCGGGGAAGCCTGCTGTCTGACGTGTCTGGGTTCGACATTTTCCGCCGGAGTGTCCTTTGTGTACTGTCTGTTTTGCTATCGCTCACATAAAGGAAGGGCGTCTTCAAAGCCGATAAAAGGGCGCGGAATAAACACAAAAATGCTCTCCATCATGCTGCCCGTCAGCGCAAACGCACTTCTGCGGTTCGGGCTTTCCGCCGCAGAGAACGCGCTCATCCCCGCAGGACTGCAGCGATACGGCATGAGCGCAGAAAGCGCACTTTCGGAATACGGAATAATCAGCGGGATGGTCATGCCGGTGCTGGTCTTTCCCTGTGTTGCGGTGCTGCCCTTTGCGTCACTGATAATACCGGAGATCGCCGAAGCAAAGGCTTCAGGGCAGTACGCCGGAATACGCAGGATGACAGAACGGCTTGTAGGGGCTGTGCTGCGGTATTCACTGCCCGTCATGACGGTGATGATGTTTTTCGGCGGGCCGCTGTGCGACATGATGTTCCACAGCAAAAAAGCCGGAGACCTGCTTGTAATGCTGGCTCCGGTGGTCCCCTTCATGTATCTTGACTGCGTTGTGGATGCGATACTCAAGGGAATGAACGAACAGACAAGCTATTTTATTTTCAACACCATAGACTCCGTCCTGCGTGTGCTGCTTACCGTCCTGCTTCTGCCGGCGCTGGGGATAAACGGCGCGGTGACGGTGATAATCATAAGCGAGCTTCTCAACACGGTCATGAGCCTGTGGAGGCTTATCCGGGTCAGTTCATTCCGTCTGAGCATTATGGGAGACATCCTTCTCCCCCTTGCCGCAATCACGGTCCCCTGTCTTTTCCTGCGGCTTTTGCCGGAGAGCGGAGGAGCAGGGACCGTCCTACGCATAGCCCTTTGCACGGGCTTTTACGGAGGGTCTCTGCTGCTGTACAAACGGCTGAATGATCACGACACCTGCGGAAAAACTATCCGTCTGACGGACAATACAAAAAACCTGCGGTCGGCTAACTGATGAAAAGCTTCTGCCCCGGCGTCAGTCTGTCCGGACAGGTCAGGCGGTTGCGGTTGATGAGGTAAGCCACACTGACGCCGTAAATAGCCCCTATTTTCCACAGGGTATCCCCGGGCTGTACCGTGTGTACCACAGGCACAGAGCTGTCGTCCCGGATTTCATCCGCGGTCATCCGGCTTTCGTCAGTATCCATGAGAGTGGGTGCGACCCCGGTTTTTTCCTGAGTATCTTTGCCGGAGACAGCGCCGTTTCCGTCGTCCCCCGGTCTGTAGGGCAGGCGTATCCCCTGTCCTGCATATATCAGGTCAGGGTCCCCGATGCCGTTTATATCAGCCAGTCTCCCGACTGTAGTACCCGTCTTTTCCGCAATGGAATACAGGGTGTCGCCCTTTTTTACGATATACTCCCGGCCCTCGGCGCACCTGTCAAGGGGTATTTTCAGCACCTGTCCCGCCGTAATGCGGTCGGGGTCTTCAATATTGTTCAGCTTTGCAATACGCTCCATACCAACGCCGGAACGCAGAGCAATGCCGGCAAGGGTATCGCCGGGTTTTACGATATATTCGGTCTTTGGGACACATTCTGCTTTTTTGAAGTCAGGCATTGTGGAAACGGGTATTTTTATCACCTGACCGGGATATATCAGCTCCGGGTCGGCGATGCCGTTATATCGGGCAAGAACATTTACGGTAGTGCCGTTGCGGGTGGCGATGCGGTAGAGGGTGTCGCCGCTTCTGACTGTGTAGAGTCTTATCTCCATAGGATCACCTCACTTGTATCTTATGTGTCGGCACTTATGGATGTTACTCCCGCAGGTCGGGGAAGGTCGGCAGTATGATATAGCCCGGGGCGCTTCGGAGATCCGGCATTGATACACGGCGTTACCGTCCAGTCCGGTTTTTCAGAGTTATTACTGTGTTACTGTCGGCCGCGATTATTTCTCAGAGTTATCAATGTGCTACTGTCAGACTGCAATCATTTTCCGGTTTTTGTTACGGCGTTTGCTCATGTCACGGATTGCACTTTTTGCAGGGGGCATATCCCCTTCTTATCAGTTCATCCCGGGAACCGGTGTATTCGCCGAAATTTTTCGCCTTTATCTTTTTTGAGTACGGACAGCTCGGATAATGGAATTTCTTTGTATTTCTGTTCAGAACATAGGTAAAGGTGCTTTCGGGATAGTACGTTGTGGTATCTTCGGATGATTCCTGAATTATTGAAGCTTCCCTGAAACGGGACGGTTCGTCCGTTTCTGCAGCTTCCCGGGGGGCTGAGCTGAACAGCGGTTCAGAGGATATCCATACTTCCGAATAATCCGTTATTGCAGATGATTCCGGTGTTTCTGACGGTTCCGACACTTCCGATGATCCCGCTGTTTCTGAGGATCCCTGTATTTCCGAAGACTCCCCTGCTCCTGATAATTCCGCCGCATCCGAGGATTCCAATGACTCCGGACGCTCTGTTTCGTCAG
The DNA here is from genome assembly GCA_045221075.1 of Acutalibacteraceae bacterium. Taxonomy (GTDB): domain Bacteria; phylum Bacillota; class Clostridia; order Oscillospirales; family Acutalibacteraceae; genus UBA1213. The sequence goes on along the minus strand of JBGUWL010000015.1, from coordinate 8,236 downwards.
ATGCTGCGGTATCGTCGGATGACGCTGCTCCGGTTTCCGACACCACTCCGGATACATATTCACCGGCTTCCTCTGCCGGCAGGGACAGGGAAACGATCTCCCGCTCCGGAGACTGGACCGTCCTTCCGCAGGAACAGAAGGTCACTGCCATAAATATCACGGTCATGACCGCCGTTATTTTTCGTTTCATCCGCTCTCCGTCCTTTGTTTGGATTTTTTACATATTATATCATGCCCTGCCCGGATTTTCAATGCCGTTCCCGTATTTCAGTGCCGTTCCCGTTTTTCAATGCCGTTCCCGTTTTTCAGTGACGCTCCCGTTTTTCAATGACGCTCCCGTTTTTCAATGTCATTTCCGTATTTCAGTGCCGTTCCCGTTTTTCAATGTCGTTCCCGGGTCTTCAATAAAAGTCACCGGAATACACTATATTTCCTGAAAACACTTTTTTACAAAGAGAAAATGTGCTATAATCTGTTTATAAACATTTTCGGAAGGGGGATAATTATGAAGCCGAAGATAATTTCAGGAGTGCTGCTTCCGGCTCTCTGCGCGGCGATCCTGCTTCTGGGCGGATGCACCGGCTCATCACAGGGTACATCATCGACGGATACCGCAGGCGGCGTTTCCGGCAGTTCCGCTGCGGACGGCTCGGAAACAAGTACGGACATCAGCCTTTTTACAGGAAAATGGGAGGCCCTAAACAATGACGGGTCGGTAAAGACCAAGCTTGAGATAAAAACCGACGGCACCGCAACATACACCATACCCATGGCAGACGTGGGGTTTTATAATGCCACATGGAAGGCCAACGACAAGGGCGGGCTGGACATATCCCGGGACGACGGCGTTGAGTCGTGGTGCAGGGTCAAAGCCGGTATCCTGACGGAGGGTGTTGAGATCGGCGGCACCATAACCCTGACAAACTACAGCCGTGTTTCCTGAACGGAATGAAAGGTGTGTGTTTACCGGAACATAATGTCAGCCGATTGTGAATGGAGGATATGCGTTTTACCGGAATGAACTGTCAATCGTTCGCTGAATATAAGGACTGCCTTTGACCGGAATTGAGGGCATATATTTAGCGGAAATATATTTCAGCCGTTTTCGGAACAATGGGTCTGCCGTTACAGAATGAGGTATCTGCCGTCCGGTCAGAACGGAATATCCGTGATTTACCGGAATCAGTGTCCGTCGTTTGACACAAATAACCGTCATCCTGCTTTGAAAAAGGCAGTGAAATATGTTCTAAAACTCATCAGGGAGGTTCGATACAATGAAAAGAAAAGTAAGGATACCCGCCGTTATTGCGGGTGCAGTTTGCGCCGCGGCTCTGCTTTGCTGCGGATGCTCAGGCTCCGGCTCATCAGAGGGAACAACGGCCTTTGTTCCGGGTATTCCCGGACAGGTGAACCAGAACCCCACAACCACCTTTACTCCGGGTACGGCAACACCCGGCACAACCACAAACAGCAGCAACAGCTTTGTGGGGAACTGGGTACATACATACGAATACTTCGGCAATACATACCGCACCACACTGGTGATCGACAGCAGCGGCTCGGCCATGTATTATAACGAAGAAGCTGAGCTGGGGAATTTCAGCGGCTCCTGGTCAATGAACGGAAATACACTGGTGATAAACCGCAGTGACGGCGTGGTGTCACAGTGTGTGGTGAACGGGAATATCCTTACGGAATATTCCACAGAGGACGGTCAGACCTATACCGCAGAATATCAGCGGGCATAATGATGCGCGTCAGAGTACCGGACAGGTGATATTATGCCAAAGGAAAGAATAGACAAAATACTCTCTTCACAGACCGATATGAGCCGCAGCGACGTAAAGGCCCTTGTCCGCAGGGGAAGCGTCACCGTTGACGGAAGGACCGTAAAGCGTCCGGAGGAAAAATTCGATCCGGATATCTCCGAAATAACCGTAAACGGAGAGACGCTGATATTTTCGCGCTTTGTATATATCATGATGAACAAACCAAAGGGTGTCCTTTCCGCATCCCGGGACCCCTCGGCACCTACGGTGATCGACCTGCTTCCCCCGGATATGCGGCGTCCGGGACTTTTTCCGGCGGGACGCCTCGACAAGGACACTGAGGGCTTTGTACTGATAACCGACGACGGTGAGCTGGCTCACAGGATGCTCTCCCCCAAAAGCCATGTGTACAAGCTGTACGAGGCGGTGTGCGACAGAGAGCTGACGGAAGAGGACGCAAGGACCTTTGCATCCGGCATAACCGAAGGCGGTCAGAGCTTTCTGCCGGCAGAGATGAAGCTCCTGGGAGGGAACAGAGCGCTTGTAGAGATCTGTGAGGGAAAATTCCACCAGATTAAGCGGATGTTCCTTGCCGTGGGCGCAGAGGTAACAGAACTTAAACGGCTGCGGATCGGGGACCTCCTGCTTGACACTTCCCTTGCTCCGGGAGAGTGCAGGCACCTGACACAGGACGAAGTAAGGGCGCTGGAAAGCCGAGCCTCGGGGATAGACCGGAATATTCTGTAAAATATGGGATTTTTTAACATTGCCCTCAGCCAATAATCACAGTCATACAAGCAGCGGGTATAATTTTTTTGTATAATATAACGGATCACGGTCTTTTTTTGACTGCAAAAAAACTGACATTTCCCGCCTTAACAGGTCAGTTTCCCACCATCTTCCTATACATACTGCACAATTTGGGCTGTTAACTTTTGTCTTATGTGAATTATTCATAAACCAGACCATTAGATTTTAGTAAAAAAAAGTCTTTTATTTTTGGAAAATATCTGTTATAGTAATAGTGTTGAAAATCGATTTCAAATACGCTTTTAATACAGCGAACTCAGGAGGATAATTATGGCAAGTGTATCATTAAAGAATGTTTACAAGATTTACGACGGCAACGTCGTAGCAGTAAGCGACTTCAACCTTGAAATCGCAGACAAGGAATTCATCATCTTTGTTGGTCCTTCCGGTTGTGGTAAGTCCACCACACTGCGTATGATCGCAGGTCTGGAAGATATCTCAAAGGGCGAACTTCACATCGGTGACGTTCTCGCTAACGACATCTCCCCCAAAGAGAGAGATATCGCAATGGTGTTCCAGAACTACGCTCTTTATCCCCACATGACCGTTTTTGATAACATGGCTTTCGGTCTGAAGCTGCGTAAGACTCCCCCTGAGGAAATCAGAAGGCGTGTTGAAGAGGCCGCAAGGTCCCTTGATATAGCTCATCTCCTCGAGCGTAAGCCGAAGGCTCTCTCCGGTGGTCAGAGACAGCGTGTTGCTCTCGGCCGTGCGATCGTCCGTGACCCGAAGGTATTCCTTCTTGACGAGCCGCTGTCAAACCTTGACGCAAAGCTGAGAACCGCCATGAGAACCGAGATTTCCAAGCTCCACAAGAGACTGGGCACAACCTTCATCTACGTTACACATGACCAGACAGAGGCTATGACCATGGCTGACCGTATCGTTGTTATGAAGGACGGCTTCATCCAGCAGGTTGATACTCCCCAGAACCTTTATGAGAGACCCTGTAACCAGTTCGTTGCAGGATTCATGGGTACTCCCCAGATGAACTTCATCGACGCTACCATCGTAAGATCCGGCGACGATTACGGCATCCAGTTCGGTCAGTACACCATACCGCTGCCCGAGTCAAAGAACAAGAAGAACATTCTGTCCCACTTTGTAGGCAAGGATGTTGTTATGGGTATCCGTCCTGAGGACGTACACGATGAGCCCGAATTCCTCGAGAGATCCGAAGAGAGCATTATCGAAGCTCAGGTAGAGATCACCGAGCTTATGGGTAACGAGATCTATCTGTATCTCACCATCGAAGGCACTTCCTGTGTTGCCCGTGTTGATCCCTCCTCTACCGCAGAAGCCGGTGAAGTCGTTGAGATCGCTCTGGACGTTGAGAAAATCCACATCTTCGACAAAGAGACAGAGAGAACCATCACCAACTAACAAGTTATTCAGAAGCCGCGCCATGTGTGCGGCTCTTTTTTCACGGTATTATCCCGATCAGTCCGTGAGGCTGCCCTCCCCGTCATATGTGCCCTCGGGCTTATCGGCTGCTTCTGTGATGGAGAAAGCTCGTGAAACAACAGTAAAGCTGCAGAGAACCGACACCCTTTGATATAACACCCAAAATCTTCGACAAAGAGACAGAGAGAACCATCACCAACTAACAAGTTATTCAGAAGCCGCGCCATATGCGCGGCTCTTTTTTCACGGTATTATCCCGATAAGTCCGTGAGGCTGCCCTCCCGTCGGAGGTGCTGTCGGGCTTATCGGCTGCTTCTGTGATTGAGAAAGCTCGGTAACAACTATAAAGCTATAGAAAACCGACATCCTTTGACATGACGCCAAAATCTTCGACAAAGAGACAGAGAGAACCATCACCAACTAACAAGTTATTCAGGAGCCGCGCCGCGTGTGCGGCTTTTTTGCGTCTTTTTACCAAAGCAAAGCAACGCCGCATACCTGTCGTGTGCGGCGTTTTTGATGTATTTTATTATTATAGAGTACCGCCGCAGCCTTGTGGGCGGTACACAGCACACAGGTTTGCTGACCGGCTTCCGTTGTTCCAGCAGCGGATACGGATCAATTCATACCGGAAACGGTATTATTGTTTTGATCGTTAATGTTATTTCCACTGTTCGTTATTCATTATTCACTGTTCTTTGAGCGCAGCGTTTACGGGCCGCACCCTTTCGGATGCGGCCCGTGTGATATAGGAGAAATTATGAAAAGTTGCAAGCAATTTAATTTATCGGCTGGTCATCAGCGCATGAAATAATCGTAGAAATCATCAAGTCCGCCGCCGTTGCCATAGTCGTCGCTGCCGTAGCCGCCGTAACCGCCGCTGCCGTTGCTGCCGTTGCTGCCGTTGTTGAAGTTATTGCTGTTCTTGTTTGAAGAGCTGCTCTTTTCTTCGCCAAGGGTAACGGTGATGGTCTTTTCTTCGCCGTCACGGAAGATCACGATGTCTACTTTGTCGCCGGCCTTTTTCTTTGATACACCTGTTGAAACGTCGCTGGATTCCTTTACATCATTGCCGTCAAACTTGAGGATCAGGTCGCCTACGGTCAGACCGGCTTTCTGTGCTGCGCTGTCGCTGGTGATGGAAGAGATGTATACACCCTTCTTCTCCACATTGTAGCGGGACAGTGCGGAATCGCTGTTAACGTCTACAAGGGTAACGCCAAGATATGCCCTGCCGGAAACATAACCGTTGCTCTTAAGATCGCCGAGAATGTTCTTTACGTTGTCGATGGGGATGGCATATCCGATGCTCTCAACGATTGTTCCGCTGGATGTGCTGGTGGACTTTGCAACGACTATACCTACAAGGTTGCCGTTTTCGTCAAACAGACCGCCGCCGGAGTTGCCGGGGTTGATGGCTGCGTCAGTCTGGAGAAGCTCCATGCTCTTGCCTTCAATGGTGATATTTCTGCTGGGTGAGCTGATTATTCCGGCCGTTACGGAACCGCCCAGCTTACCCAGGGGGTTGCCGATAACGATGGCGGTCTCACCAAGCTCCAGATCTGAGGAAGAACCCAGGGTAGCAACGGTAAGATTCTTTGCGTCGATCTTGATAAGTGCAATGTCAAGCTTTTCATCCGAGCCTATTACCTTGGCTTCGTATTCATTGCCGTTGGTCAGGGTAACGTTAACATTGCTGGCATCCTCTATAACATGGTGGTTGGTAATGATGTAGCCGTCCTCAGAGATGATGACGCCGCTTCCTGCACCCTGCATTACATACTGTCCGTAGAAGGCGTTGTATGAGGTGGACTCTGTGGTGATCTCAACAACGGAATCCTTGACGTTGGACACAACTTCCTTGAGGCTGGTGCCGTTGCTTTTCTTTTCAAGGCTTGAGGATTCCACGATCTTAAGGTCGGTATCCTTGCCATCGGTGGTTGCGGCAGTCACTACCTTGCCGGAATTTGTGGACTTGACCTCGGTAACGGTGTTGTTGCCGCTCATAAGGTAGGAGCCCAGCATACCGCCGCCAAAGCCTACGCACATTGCAAGGGCAAGACTGCAGGCGATGAGAGCAACTGTCTTTGACTTGCCTGATTTCTTTTTCTTTGATCTGCCTGCCGCTGTGCTCTCCTGAACGGAGAACTGCTTGCGGTAGTTTTCGTAGCTGTAAGACGGGGACCTTTTGAAGGAAGGCTGAGAGTCGGCTTCATGAGCGATCTCAGGGATCTGGCCTGTGGCTGCCTTTGAGGAGACCTGCTCTTCAAAAACAGGAGCCGAAGGATCTTCGGTATATTCCGAGAAGTTATCATGATAATGCCTGTTAATGTTCAGGTCGTTGTCTTCGCTTTCGGGTCTTTTATAGAATTCTCTTTCATCCATGGTAGTTACCTCCATTTAAGTATTGACTGTGTTGTCGTGTTGTTTTCCTTTGATGTCATTATTATAACTCATCTTTCAAAATAATGTGATAATAAATTTAATATCTTCTTGAAACAATTTATTAATCCGCTCTTAAAAATATTTAAGAAATCAAGGTTATCTGAAACTTTTTACAGCATACTTTATCGCGGCAAAACAAACAGGTCATTTCTGCTGTCTGCGGCGCAGATCCAGAATGGCGTCAAGAATACGGTAAGCGGCCTCGGTCTTTGACATCAGGGGCAGATCGTTAATGCCATCTGCAGTTATCAGTGTGATGCGGTTGGTGTCTACCCCGAAGCCTGCGCCCTTTTCGCTGATGCTGTTGGCGGCGATCATATCGCAGTTCTTTTTGGTCAGCTTTTTACGGGAGTTTTCAAGAAGGTTTTCGGTCTCCATGGAGAAACCGCAGATGATCTGTCCTTCGGTCTTATTCTCCCCGGCATAGGCCAGAATATCCCGTGTGCGCCGAAGGTGTATACTCATATCATCATCGGATTTCTTGATCTTCTGTCCGGCGGTCACTGCGGGAGTATAGTCCGCCACAGCAGCGGCCATAATAAGAACGTCGGTTTCTTCAAGTGAGGAGCTTACCCGGTCAAACATCTCTGCAGCCGAGCTTATTCTCACCGTGTCCACCCCATAGGGAGGTTCAAGACTGACCTGCCCGCTGACAAGGAGGACATCAGCGCCTCTCATCGCTGCGGCCTGCGCAATTGCGTAGCCCATCTTTCCGGAGGAATGGTTTGTTATATATCTCACCGGGTCAATGGCCTCGCAGGTGGGTCCTGCGGTGACAAGCACCCTTATCCCCCTCATGTCCTTTTTGTATGCGATCTCATACTTGAGGGCGTCGATAAGAACAGAGGCGTCCGGCAGCTTACCCTTTCCCACATCTTTGCAGGCGAGTCTTCCCACGGCCGGTTCTATTATTGTATAGCCGTGACGGCGGAGCTTTTCCATATTTTCCTGAACAATGCTGTTCTCGTACATTTTTGTATTCATTGCCGGAGCGATAAGAACAGGACATTCAGCGGCAAGGAGCATTGTGGTGAGCATGTCGTCAGCAATACCACCTGCAGCCTTTCCTATAAGATTTGCGGTGGCCGGAGCGACAAGAAAAGCGTCCGCCCGCTGCGACAGGGCAACATGTTCTACATTATATTCAAAATTCCTGTCAAAGGTATCGGTCAGGCACTTATGACTGGTAAGGGTCTCAAAGGTGATGGGATTTATGAAATTCAGCGCATTCCGTGTCATTACCACATGGACGTCACAGCCCTCTTTTACAAGATCGCTGACAAGCTGTGCGGACTTGAAGGCGGCTATACCGCCGGTTACACCAACAACCACCGTTTTCCCTTTAAGCATTGCTCTCACTCCAATTTTCATTTCCGCCGATGCTTCCCATCACGGAATAATGATCTCTTTACATACTATATCACAATCCCGCCGACTTGTAAACAATTGCGCCCCACTCATCAGGGAAAAATCATTTTCCCTCGGCAGTTACATGGGGAAAACCCTTTTCCGGCGGCTTACATGGGGAAAACCCTTTTCCGGCGGAAAAAGGGTTATTCCCCATACCCCTTTCCTAAAACCGCTGACTCTGTGTGCGATTATAAACGCATAAATCAGCCTTTTCCTCCGATCTTCCGCTTACCTATGTCATAACTTGCGTGTTATTATTCATCAATTACGGCTGTATTCAGGTAGAAAAAGGACAGAAAAAGCAGGCACGTTAAACTTTGAACAGCGAAGATAATTGCAAATACATAAGAAAGCAGCCGGAAAGTGACCCGATAAAGGGTCACGTCGGCGGGCGGCAA
>JBGUWL010000014.1:0-46540 GCA_045221075.1 Acutalibacteraceae bacterium | reverse complement strand
CAGCGCGTCGGAGTTTGCATGAGACGTCATCTGTGCGTATGCACAGATGGGCGCAGCCTCGGGCGGCGCCTTTTCCGATTAAAAGTGCAGCTTTTAATCGGAAAACAGTATGACATCAGTATCATCCCATCTTCTGTACACATATACGGGACTTTGTTATATGCAGAGCCGCCGAGACGGCAGTGCGTATCCGTTCCGCCACCTTCGGGTCGCCTCCACCGTCACAGACTATCAGCACCCCGCTGACCGAGGGCATCAGTCTTCCCACCGTAAGCGCCTGTTCGGAGCCGTCACGGTTTCTCAGCACCACAAGGGAGGATTTTTCCGAATCCTGACGGTCCTCGCCGCCGGTCTGCTGAGCCTCCCGGTTCTGTGAGTCGTTATTGAAGGCGTACAGGTTTTTTCCGCTCCCCTCAAGAGTCAGCATAAGTCTTGTCCTGCCGGCTCCTTCGATGCTGGCCACCATATTTCCCAGCTCGTCCCCAAGCTGTCTGCGGTATTCAAGTATCAGCTCCATCTCCTGACCGGCAGTCTGATCCTGCGCAGGCTCTGACGAACCTCCTCCCATCCATGATGACAGGGCTATCAGCACTATACCCAAAGCCCCGATCATCACCGTCAGTTTCAGCACCTTCTCCTTCCGGAAGGGCAGGGACATCAGCGGACGGGGGCTTTCTTCCCTTTGCTCTTTTTCCTTGCCGTCGCTCATTCTTACCTCTTTTCCAATGCCCCGCACTATACGGGGATGCTCTTTTGTTTCAGCCCACAACACGGGTCCTGCATTCTATCCCCAGATCTTCCTTTATCAGTCTGCTGACCTCCGAGGAACGGTCGGCCTGTTTCGCAGGCAGGTCTACCTGTGCCGTTATCATATTTATGCAGCCGGTGTCGTCAATATCCATACCGACCCTCACCCTCTGAGGCCGGACACCACCGGAAACAAGGGTTTCCGTTACAAGCGACTCCAGCCGGCCTTTAATATACTCCTCTCTAAGAGTACCCAGCTTTTCGGGAGTGTCGGCGTCAGGCTGCAGACTGCCGTGATCGAACACCTCAGGTATGCCGGCAGCCACACCGCCCAAAGGTATCAGCACTGCGCACAGCATGAACGCCCCCATTACAAAACGGGCGTGTTTCAGAAGGGGAGAATCCGCCAAGAGTATTTCTGTGATGCTCACTATAACGGCACAGACCGAAACCGTGATGACCCATTGTCCGAAGCCTTCCATTACATCTCTCCGTCCTTTTGGTGAAATAATGAGCCGTTAAACGTTATTATTCCGATTATCCCCCGGGGATCATTACGAACGTCCCGCCAGCAGGACTATCACAGTGGTTATGATAAAGACCACCATTACGCACAGCAGCAGGGCGGTCATCATTCCCGCGGCCTTTGACAGGGTCCTGAATACGCCTCCCATGCGCCCCACTCCCGCCACTTCGGAAACGGAAAACAGCAGAAAAAGCGAGATCTGCCAGAGTATACATTCCGCCAGCACCGGCAGGAGTATCATAGCCGCTGCGATGATGACGAAAACTCCCGCCCCGGACCTCAGAAGCTCCAGACTGCCGCTGAAGGTCCCGATGGCGTCCCCCAGCACTCCCCCCACCACCGGAACAAAGGAGCTTACCGTAAACCTGAGAGCCTTTTTGCTCACATTGTCCATGGATGTGGTAACGATGGTGTTCAGGGTCATGACGGTGATAAATATGCTCATCACGAAGGTCAGCGCCCATTTTGCGGTCTTGTATACCGAGTCGCAGAGCGAGTCCAGCTTCAGCCCCGGGGACAGGGACGATGTTACCGACAGGGCAAGAAAGCCGTTCATCATGGGTATCACAAGTCTTGAAGCCGTCAGGGAAACCGCGTTACCCGCCGTCATCATTGCGGTGTAGTACGAAGCTCCCGTGACCTCCGAACCCGAGCTGATCATAAGTCCCGCCATTATGGGCGCATAGACGAGCATCAGAGCCGAGGCTCCGCCGATTACCTCCGACACCCGTCCTATGGTGGCGCTCATGGGAACTATCACCGCAGCGCAGATACACAGGGTCCCTACGGCGTCCTGTACCGCCCCGAGACGTCTGTCCGACCCGCCAAGCTGAAAGCCCTCCGTCATTGCGCACAGAAGGATCAGCCCCATACAGGCCGTCACACCGCAGAGAGGGGTACGGCTGCCCTCGGTCAGCATGGATATTATCTGTTCCGCAGCGCTGCCCATATCAATGGCTTTTATCCCATCATGGTCAAGGGAGGTTATGCCCAGCCGGGACAGTCTTTCCTTTGTCCCCGGGGGCAGGCTGTCATAAAGCGCCTCACCGTTAACAGCCCCGAGCTGACTGTCCAGCACCCTGTCCGTCTCATCCTCCGAGGCGGCGGATACGGTGACCGAAAGGGTCATTGCTGCGAACAATGCCAGTGTAATGAATATCAGTTTTTTTATCATGATGCCTTCCTGAAATATTTATCGGAATCCTCCGAGTTGCGAAATACGGAACATATCTGCCCTTGGATTTTTTCCGTGCCGATCCTGTATTTTGCTGTGCAGTCGGCTCCGTCACGGAATGACCTGAATGTCTGACACTTTGGAACGCAAGACAGATCTGTCCGCGGTTCGGTTCAATGCCGAGACCACAAATGGCCGAGTGGTCGGTTCTGTCACGGAATGTCCGGCAGATATCTCACACAATGCCCATATCATTTAGTCACGTCAGCATTTTTGGTATTGATATCCCATATCATGAAGGCGTGTTCCTGATCATCCGGCAGAGCTTCCGTAAAAGTAGTTTCGGAGGTCACCTGCTATTGGTTTGTTATCAATCCGGCGGCGGTGTTCAGGATAGTCTGAAAAAGGGGCAGGGCCGTAAGAAGCACGGATATCTTTCCGGCAAGCTCCACCTTTGCCGCAAGAGAGCTTTGTCCCGCATCCCGGCAGGCATCGGAAGCAAAACGGCAGATAAAGCATATCCCGATGGTCTTTATCAGAACGGAAACATGGCCGGCGCTGACTCCCGCGCTGTCGGCAAAGCTTTTCAGCTCGTTCAGCACCGGAGTTACCCTGCCCAGTATCAATGTAAGTATCACTATTCCCGCCCCTGCGGCAAGAACGGCGGCTGTTTCGGGGGTGTATTTTTTCAGGGCGAGGGCGCTGAATGCCGCTGTCAGCGACACCGCCGCAATTCCGACAAGCTCCATATCAGAAGCCGAAAAGGGTCTCGATGGTGGTAAAAAGCTGGGATATCTGCTGTACCAGCATGAGAAGCACCACTATCAGCCCCGCAAGTGTTGTCATCATCGCCTGCTCCTCACGCCCCGACCGTGAGAGCACCAGACTCAGCACCGCAACTATTATCCCTATGGCAGCGATCTTAAATATAAAGTCAATATTCATTTCCTTCTCCGTCAATATCCCTTTGTCTGTCTTGCTGTCCCTGTTTCATGAGAGGTTGTTTTTCGGAATATTACGCCTGCACTATGGTTTGTATCTGCCGTAATATCCGGCTCTCCAAAATTATTGTTACGGCAGGCACCGTCATTCATAACCCTTTCATACTAAAAGCACTGCCGCAGGCACTCTGAAGAATGTTCCCACAGTGCGGCAGGCGCTCTGTGGATATGCCCGGAATACGTTCTGAGAATATCGGGGCATCCGGTTATACCAAAAATATGAGTTCCGGAAACCGACATCATTCATAACCCTTTCATACTAAAAGCACTGCCGCGAGAACTCCGCAGAATGTTCCCACGGTGCGGCAGACCCTGCGGGATGCGCGGTATTCTTCCGAAAGCCGGTCGTATGCCTGTCGGACGTTTTCAAGGTGAAGGGAAAGCTTTGACAGCTCGGCGCTCACGTCCCCTGTTCCGAAGCTGCGCCCGAAGGTACAAAGAAGCTCTCTGTCTTCCTGATTTCCGACCGTCAGCACTGCGGCGCCGTTCCAGGATTCTTCAAAGCTCCTGCCTTCTCTCATGGACAAAAGGGCGCTCCTGACAAGCGGCTCAAGAAGAGGTACTCCCCCTGTATGCTCAAGCATTTCTTCGGCGGACGCCGCCGTGTATCCTATCATCCCCTTTGCCTGTGTAAGAAACCGGATGTACTGGCGGTACCATTCCACCCGATCCTTTTTTCGGGATGAAACATACATTCCTCCCAGAGTCCCCGCTGCGGCTATCAGCAGGCAGCCGGCTATCCTGAACCAGTACAGAGCGGTTCACCTCTTTTCAGCGGGATTATCTCCTTTATGCGGCAGGGTCTGTCCGGGGAATCCAGAAGGACGATATTCGAAAACGCCCCCGTCCTTATCAGCTCGTCACATACGGGACGCCGCTTCATATCCTCTATACTGCCGGCGTGGACCGACACTATCATCAGCGCCCCTGCGTTAAATCCCTGGGACACACCCCGGCAGTCATCACTGTCCCCTATCTCGTCACAGATTATCACCTGGGGAGAAAGCGCCCTCAGCGCATGGATAATGCCCTCACCCTTGGGATAACCGTTGAGGACGTCGCTCATCCCCACGTCATTATATGCCCTGCCGTGAAAGGTGCCGGATATCTCTCCCCTTTCATCTATAACCGCCGTGCGCACAATGCGGCACCCGCTTCCCACCGACAGTCTCAGCGCAAGGTCCCTGAGCATGGTGGTCTTGCCGCTGCCCGGTGGACCGGCGATCATTATCCCGCCGGAAAAGGGATACAGCCGCTCTGTCAGCTCACGGGCGGCACCGGCAACCTGGCGGGCAATGCGTATGTTAAGGGATGATATGTCCGTAACGGTGCTTATCCTTCCCTCCTGCAGCACCGCCGTCCCGCATATTCCCACACGGTGACCGCCCCGCAGAGTGATGAAACCGTTTTTTATGTCCTCCTGAAAGCTATGGACGGAATAGCCGCAGAGCCGCCGGAAGGTATCGCTTATCTGACGGCCGGAAACGGTACAGGCGCTTTCCCCGGGGGTATACAGCACCCTTCCGCTTCTGTCAATGAATATGGTGCTGCTCCCGTCGGAAAGTGCAAGGGGTCTCTCGGCGCGAAGGCGTATCTCGTGTATCCGGCTGCGGCGGGCTTCGGACAGGCGCATGACGACCTCTCTCAGGTCATCACACAGGACCTCTGCGGCCGATTGAAAGCTGTCCTTTTCTTCCCTCATGGTCAACGTCCTCCTTTTTGTTGATATCACATCATATTATCCGCGGAAGGGTTTTATACCATCAGCGCAAAAGCCGTTCAGAACCGGGGCACTGTGATAATCTTCGTCCGGAATTGACACCAGGCCAAAGGGATGTTATAATCGTTTTGTCATTTCAGCAGGATACAGGAGGTGCGCTCATGGGAGAGTTCAACCCTGCCGAACACAGCATTATCACAAAATACAAAAAGACCCTTTTTCACAGGTTTATCGGAGCCGTAAAGGACTATCAGCTCATCTCACGGGGTGACAGGATCGCGGTGTGCATATCCGGCGGAAAGGATTCCATGCTCCTTGCAAAGCTGATGCAGGAGCTGTCCCGACACGGCGACTATCCCTTTGATATGGAATTCATCGTGATGGACCCGGGATATGCGCCCCGGAACCGGGAAATGATAATCCGTAATGCCGAAATACTTGACATACCCATACACATCTTCGACACGGATATATTCGATTCCGTTGTGAATATCGAAAAGAACCCCTGCTATCTCTGCGCCCGGATGAGACGGGGACATCTCTACAAACAGGCTCAGATGCTGGGCTGCAACAAGATCGCCCTGGGTCATCACTTTGACGACGTTATTGAAACAATACTCATGGGTATGCTCTACGGCGCACAGGTACAGACCATGATGCCCCGGATAAAAAGCACCAACTTTCCCGGAATGGAGCTGATAAGGCCTATGTATTATATCCGGGAAAAGGATATTATTTCCTGGAAGAATTATAACCGTCTTGAATTTCTGGCCTGCGCCTGCAGGTTTACCGAGCAGTGTTCAACCCCCGACGGAGCCGGAACTTCAAAGCGTCAGGAAGTAAAGGAGCTGATAAAGCAGCTCAAAAAAACAAACCCCCAGGTTGATATCAACATTTTCAGAAGTGTTGAAAGAGTGAACCTGAGTACGGTCATAGGATATTATCTTGAGGATGAGGAGCATAATTTTCTTGAAAGATTCTGAACGTTCGACTCAAAAGACGGGATTCCGCACAAATATGCTTTTTGTCGCCACAGTTGCGGTAATATGCACCCTGCTGTGGGGATCGGCCTTCCCCTGTATCAAAACCGGCTATGAGCTTTTTCATATCGCACCTGAGGACATACCCTCAAAGCTCATCTTTGCCGGAGCGAGGTTCCTTCCTGCGGGGGGCATCGTGCTTTGTATCGGGCTGATAAGGCATCCCCGTGAGATGAAGCTAAAAAAGTCAGATATACTGCCGGTTTCCCTGCTGAGTCTGTTCCAGACCTTTTTGCAGTACCTTCTGCTCTATGCCGGGATAGGCGAGGTCAGCGGGACCCGGTCGGCCATATATACCTCCCTGTCCGCCTTCGGGTCGGTGATACTGTCGGCGGTATTTTTCAGGGGCGACAGACTGACGCTCAGGAAGATACTGGGCTGTGCCGTGGGTGTTACGGGCATAGCCGCCATGGGTCTTTCGGGAGGAGACGGCGGAGGAGTTTTTCTTCTGGGCGACCTGCTGGTGATACTGTCGAACCTTTCGGGGGCTGCGGGAAACGTGGTAAGCAAAAAAATAAGCACCCGCCGCAGTCCGGTGATGATCTCCGGATGGCAGCTTGTGCTGGGCGGTTCCGCTCTGATGCTGACGGGATATTCTCTTGGAGGCAGACTGTATTTTTATGACGCAGGATGTGTTTTTCTCCTTCTTTATCTTGCGGCCATGGCAGGTGTCGCTTTCATGCTGTGGACAATGCTGCTGTCATATAACAACGTGAGCCGGGTCGCGGTATTCAGCCTGCTAATACCCGTATTCGGCGCCATGTGGTCGGGAATATTCCTTGGGGAAAACATATTCACCCCCGCAAACATCATTTCCCTGACCCTTGTTTCTTCGGGAATACTGATAGTTAACCTGACTGTTTCCAAAGGACAAAACCTCAGCAAAACGCCAAAAGACCCCCGATGAGACATCGGAGGTCTTTTTTTTCAGGCAATGATCATGCCGTGTGCTTTTTTGTCTTTTTCTTTGCGGGCTTTCTTGCCGTGGTGAACTTTTTGACACGCTTGGTCTTTGAGCGTTCAAGATGGGGCTCGGCGTTATCCGTCACGGTCTCGGGAGTTATGACTATCTTTACGACAGTCTCGTCGGAGGGTATCTCGTACATGAGCTTTTTGAGGATATCCTCCATAATGGAGCGCAGGCCTCTTGCGCCGGTATGACGCTCGATAGCCTTCTTTGCGATCTCGGAAAGGGCTCCGTCTTCAAACTCCAGCTCAACGCCGTCCATGTCAAAGAGCTTTGTATACTGCTTGATAAGAGAATCCTTCGGCTCCTTGAGTATGCGCACAAGAGACTCCTCGTCAAGTCCGTTAAGGGCTGTTATAACAGGAAGACGTCCCACAAGCTCGGGTATAAGACCGAATTTTACAAGATCCTGGGGAATGACCTCGGACATCCAGCTTGTTGTGTCAAGCTCGGTCTTTGAGCGTATCTCAGCATTGAAGCCAAGTACCGAGGAACCCCTGCGCTTTTCTACGGTCTTTTCAAGTCCGTCAAAGGCGCCGCCGCAGATAAACAGGATGTTGGTGGTGTCTATCTGGATAAACTCCTGCTGGGGGTGCTTTCTGCCGCCCTGGGGAGGCACGTTTGAAAGAGTGCCTTCAAGTATCTTGAGCAGAGCCTGCTGAACACCCTCGCCGCTTACGTCACGGGTGATGGAGGGGTTCTCTGACTTGCGGGCGATCTTGTCGATCTCGTCAACATAGATGATGCCTCTTTCGGCTCTTGCAATGTCAAAATCCGCAGCCTGTATCAGGCGGAGCAGGATGTTCTCCACATCCTCGCCCACATAGCCGGCCTCGGTAAGGGTGGTGGCATCGGCAATGGCAAAGGGTACGTCAAGGATACGGGCAAGGGTCTGGGCAAGCAGGGTCTTGCCCACGCCGGAGGGTCCCAGCAAAAGCACGTTGCTCTTGTTCAGGGACACGTCGTCATCCTCGGGGCAGTTTATCCTCTTGTAGTGATTGTACACCGAAACCGCAAGAGCGATCTTTGCGTCGTCCTGTCCGATGACATATTCGTCCAGCTTTTCCTTTATCTCCATGGGCTTTGGCAGCTCGTCAAAGTCTCCGATGGGTTCCTCCTGTGTGGGAACATAGTAGGGGTCGTTTTTCAGGATAGTGTTGCAAAGACGGATACAGTCGTCACAGATATAGGCGCCTGCGCCCTGTATCATCTTCCCCACGTTTTCCTGGGATTTGCCGCAGAACGAACAGTAAATATTCTTTTTGCTATCATCCTTGTTTGCCATTTGTGCAACTCCTTATCGCTGTGTGATGACCTTGTCGATCAGTCCGTATTCCAAAGCCTGCTGCGCAGTCATAAAGTTGTCACGCTCGGTATCTCTTGCGATAACATCGATAGGCTGACCGGTGTTTGCGGCAAGGATCTCGTTGAGCTTCTTTTTGGTCTGGATAATGTGGTCGGCGTGGATCATTATGTCGGTCGCCTGACCCTTTGCGCCGCCGCTGGGCTGATGGATCATAATGTCGCTGTTGGGCAGGGCAAAGCGCTTGCCCTTTGTGCCGGCTGCCAGCAGGAATGCTCCCATGCTTGCGGCCATACCCATGCATATGGTGGACACGTCGCACTTGATGTACTGCATTGTGTCATAAATTGCCATACCGTCGGTCACGGAACCGCCGGGGCTGTTGATGTAAAGGCTGATGTCCTTGGTGGAATCCTGACCCTCAAGATAGAGGAGCTGAGCCACAACAAGGCTTGCAGTTACGTTGTTGACCTCTTCGGTCAGCATGATTATACGGTCGTTGAGCAGTCTTGAATATATATCGTAAGAGCGCTCACCTCTGTTGGTCTGTTCAATGACATAAGGAATTGTTGCCATTATATTCCCTCCGTTTCATCGGTTAAAACTCCGGACGATCAGTCCGGCAAAAGGCTCCGGCCGGTCATTGCCCTGCAGGAAGCCTTGGCAGTTTTTTGTGTTTTTATTCAATGCCGACCCCGCATAACGGCAGGATCGGCATGAAGTCTGATTATTCGATTATTCTTCAACTGCAACGGCAGCATCCTTGACAAGCTCGAGAGCCTTTTCTACGTCAAGGTCACCGGCGATGTCGGAAGGAGAAAAGGCTGCCTTTACTCTTGCAACATCCACCTTGTAGTTATCTGCCAGCTCTTTGTACTTGTTCTCAACGTCCTCTTCGGTGGCGCTGATGCCTTCAAGCTGAGCGATCTTCTTAAGAGCAAGTCTTACTTCGATCTGGGACTCTGCTCTCTCACGATAGGTCTCACGGAGCTTATCCTCGGTAAGACCGGTATACTGCATATAGGTGCCAAGGTCAAGGCCCTGAGCGCGGAGGTTCATTGCGAACTCGTCAATAAGGTTGTCCACCTGATTGTTGTACATAGCCTCGGGGACCTCTGCCTGCATCAGCTCACGCAGCTTGTCTGCAACCTGACGCTCCTTGTTCATCTCTGCCTCTTCCTGACGGTCCTTCTGCAGCTTTTCCTTTACGTCTGCCTTGTAGGCGTCAACGGTCTCGAACTCGCTGATATCCTTTACGAAGTCATCGTCAAACTCAGGCAGCTCCTTGGTCTTGATCTCGTGGAGCTTGATCTCGAACTGTACTGCCTTGCCCTTGAGCTCTTCTGCCTGATAGTCCTCGGGGAAGGTAACGTCGATGGTGAACTCCTCGCCTGCCTTGTGGCCGATCACCTGATCCTCAAAACCGGGGATGAAGGAACCGCTGCCCAGAGCCAGGCTGTAGTTTTCTGCTGTGCCGCCTTCAAAGGCAACGCCGTCCAGCAGACCCTTGAAGTCGATCACTGCTGTGTCGCCCTTCTGAGCCTCTCTGTCCTCTACGGTGACCATACGGCTGTTTCTGTCGAGGACCTTCTTGATGTCGGCCTCAACGTCTTCGTCGGTGATCTCAAGAGAAGTGGGCTTGTATGTAATGCCCTTGTAGTTTTCGATGGTTACTTCAGGCTCAACGGTGATGACCGCCTTGATGGTAACGCCGTCCTTGCCAGCCTTGGGTACGTCAAGGTCGATATTGTCCTTTACGATCTCAAGGTTTGCTTCCTTTGCGGCCTCTGCGATGGCAGCGGGATAGATCTCCTTGAGAGCATCTTCATAGAACACGCCCTCGCCGTATTCTCTCTCGATGATGGAGCGGGGAGCCTTGCCCTTTCTGAAGCCGGGAATGGTAATATTCTTTACCTGCTTTTTATAAACGGCGTTGACGGCCTTCATAAAGGTTTCGCCGTCAATTTCGATTACAAGCTCATAGCGGTTGGTTTCAACCTTGTTGGATGAGATGAGTTTCATTTTTTTATTCCTCCATTAAAACTGAAAAATCAATAGGTATTATAACATATCCCTGTGGGATTATCAAGTTTTAAAGCTGTTTTTTATTGATTTTATTGCCCTTTTTTCATGTTCCGGGGCACAAAACGGGGTATTTTCCGGTATTATCTTACAGACAAGGGAGTAAATCCCAGGTAGTCGCAGGAGATGAGCCGGAACTGTATGCCGTATTTTTCTCCGGTAAAGGCTCTCTTTGCGGCGCTGCCTCCGTGGATATGACCGTAAAAACACTTTTTGATATTGTATTCCCTGAGCACCGAAAGTATCTCTTCACACTCCATATTGTTATATATGGGCGGGTAGTGAAGGAACACTATGGGGTCGTGACCTGCGGCAACGGCAGGCTCTATGGACATCCTCAGTCTGCCCACCTCACGGTTGAGTATGAGCATATCCGCATCGGTCTCGGCGTCGTAGAACCATCCCCGGGAGCCGCACAGGGCAATTCCGTCACAGACATAATAGTTGTTGTGAAGTATGGACATGGACTCAAAACCGCTGTCGGCAAGGTACTTGTCCATCTTGGCCTTTGTTGACCACCAGAAGTCATGGTTGCCCTTCATCAGCAGCTTTCTGCCGTTGAGTCCGTCAATGAACCGGAAGTCCGCTTCCGTCTCGCTAAGCTTCATGGCCCAGGAGATATCCCCTGCTATCACAACGGTATCCTCAGGCTCCACAAGCCGCTGCCAGTTTTCACGAATACGGTCGGTGTAGTTTGTCCAGCCGCCGAAAACGTCCATGGGCTTATCGGAGCCGAAGGAAAGATGAAGATCTGCTATCGCATATACTGCCATGAAAGCGCCCTCAGCTTATTGAAAGACTTTCAAGTACTACAGCGGGCATTTCGTCGGCGGCACATTCCTTTGTGAAGCGCACCTGAGCGTCCTTAAGGCTTGCAAGGGGTGCGGGAACGGGAGTGCCGGTCTCGGCGGAAAGGGCGCTGACCATTTCAAATTCATCCTCCGGCAGAGCCTTGTCGCTTACGGCCTCAAGCACGCTCTTTGCGAACTTGTAGGGGCTTGCAGTGGATGCGATAACAGAGGGAGTATTGTCGCCGGTCTCGGAAACATACTGCTGATATACGTTGACTGCAACGGCCGTATGGGTGTCGCAGAGGTAGTTTTCCTCCCTGTACATACGGCTGATGGTCTCCTGGGTGTTCTTGTCGTCGCAGAAGCCGCCGTAGAACAGTGCGTTCAGCTTTGCCTTGAGCTCATCGTCGACGGTGTAGCTGCCGTTTTCGGAAAGCTCCTTCATCCACTGAGCCACCTTTTTGTCATCCCCGCCGGTAAGGTGATAGAGCAGTCTTTCAAGGTTGCTGGACACAAGGATGTCCATGGAGGGAGAGATGGTGGTATAGAACTTTCTCTTTCTGTCGTATGTGCCTGTTCTGATAAAGTCGGTGAGGACGTTGTTGGAGTTTGAGGCGCAGATGAATTTGTTTACTGGCAGACCCATGTTCATTGCATAGAAGGAAGCAAGGATGTTGCCGAAGTTTCCGGTGGGTACAACTACGTTTATCTTGTCGCCGGGGTTTATTTTGCCGGCGTTCATCATTTCGCAGTAGGCGGAGAAATAGTAGACCACCTGGGGCAGAAGACGTCCCCAGTTGATGGAGTTGGCGCTGGAGAACAGCTTGTTGTTTGCGGCCAGCTTCTCTTTGATCTCGGGGTTGGTGAAGATCTTCTTTACGCCGGTCTGGGCGTCGTCAAAGTTGCCCTCGATGGCAACGACACTGACGTTATTGCCCTGCTGGGTTGCCATCTGGCGCTTCTGCATGGGGCTTACGCCGTTTACGGGGTAGAATACCATGATGCTTGTGCCGTCAACATCCTTGAAGCCCTCAAGAGCTGCCTTGCCGGTGTCGCCGCTGGTGGCCACAAGTATAACTGCCTCTTTGCCGCTGAAGGTCTTCTTTACGGACTTTGTGAGCAGGTGGGGCAGGATCTGGAGAGCCATGTCCTTGAATGCGCAGGTAGGACCGTGCCACAGCTCAAGAACCGCCATTTCGGTGCTGCCGCTTTTGATGTATGAAATGGGAGCGGGATCGTCGGAGCCGAATTTTTCTGCGGTGTAGGCTGCGTCAACGCTCTCGCTTATCTCCTCGGAGGTAAAGTCCCCAAGGAAGTCGGAGAAGATCTTCTTTGCTCTGCCGCGGTAGTCCATAGCTGCAAGAGCCTTGATGTCATCCAATGAATAAGCGGGCAGGGACTGGGGTACAAAAAGTCCGCCCTCATCCGAAATACCCTGGGCAATTGCCTGTGACGCCGTTACCGTTTTGCTGTTGTTTCTGGTACTGTTGTAATTCATACCGTTTTCCCTCTTTCTTGTTATTCGTTATTATTTCCGTCTGTACTGCCGCTCTGTTCATACCTGCGGAAAAAGTCAGCAGCGTTGTGAAAGAATATATCCCTCACAAGGGATTCGCTGTAGTTGTGGTGCAAGAACATCTCGTACAACCGGGGCATTGACGAAAGACCGTCCATATCGGAAGGAATGTCCGCTCCGTCAAAATCACCGCCGATCGCAAGGGTCTTTTCACCCCCGAGCGACAGGAAATGCTCTGCGTTCCTTATTATATCATACATTTTTGAATTTGTCCCGTTTTTGTGCAGAAAATCTCGGCAAAAATTAAGCCCGACAATGCCGCCTTTCTGTTTAATTATCCCGAATTGTTCGTCGGTCAGGTTCCTTCTGTGGGGACAGACCGACTTTGCATCGGAATGTGATGCCGCAAAGGGTCTTTTTGCAAGCTCCGCAACGTCATAGAACAAGGCCTCGCTTGCGTGGGAAACATCCGCTATTATGTCGTTTCTTTCCATTTCCCTCAGCGCCTGACGTCCGAAGTCGGAAAGTCCGACCGCGTTTTCCACGCCCACACCGTCCCCCAGCTCGTTTTTGTCGTTCCAGGTAAGGGTCATCATCCTGACGCCCTTGCTGCGGAGGAAGGGAATATTTTCAAGGTTCCCGCCAAGAACGGCTCCGCTCTCAACGGTAAGTATTATACCCGTGCCGCCCTGCTGTTCCGTTTTTGCAATATCGTCGGCGGTAACACAGCGCACTATGTCCGTTCCCCTGAGCTGGTCCTCAAGAAGCCCGGTGCAGCCCAGAAACAGATCCATAGCGTCCTTTCCCCGTAATTCATCGGGTATCCAGACCGCCATGCACTGTATGTAAGAAGAAAAGAGTCCGGCCTGTTTCAGTGAGATATGAAAGCTGTCGTCAAAAAGGGTACTTCCCTCAGTGTAGGCGCGGTACAGGGTGTCGCAGTGAAGATCAAGCAGCTTCATGACATTTTTCCCCCTTCCCATTCTGCCGGAAACGCATCCGGTATATGGTTTATTTCGGGTCTTTGTTCCGGACCGCCGGAAATTATCTCAACAACGTCGAACCTCGGTTCAAGATCACAGGGGTTCTCCGACAGATAGACATTGGCGGTATTCATAAGCTTCTTCTGCTTACTCTTGTCAACGGCTTCGGCGGGACTTGAAAGAGAACCTGCATCCCTTGTCTTGACCTCCACAAAGGCAATGACATTGTCCTTTGTGACGATAATGTCTATCTCTCCGTAACGAGAATGATAGTTTTTGTCCATAAGCCGCCAGCCCTGTCCCGTAAGGTATTCAAGGGCAGCAGACTCTCCCCTGTCGCCGGTCTGCTGCTTTTTTGTGCGTCTGCCGGCGGAAGGATCGAAGAGTTTTTTGAGGAAGGAGGGCCGGTGTATGGGACAGGGACCAAGCTCCAGAAGCTTTTCACAGTGGAGCTTTGTGCCGTAGCCCTTGTGCTTTTCAAAGCCGTATCCCGGGTACTCCCTGCTCATTTCAAGCATCAGCCTGTCCCTGCTGACCTTTGCAAGTATGGAGGCCGCCGCAATTGACTGGGACAGGGCGTCGCCCTTGACGATGTCCACACAGGGTATTGAAAGCTCAGGCCGCTTGTTGCCGTCGATCAGGGCAATATCCGCCGGAACCGGCAGACCCTCCACGGCTCTTTTCATTGCCAGCATGGCGGCGTTGAGAATGTTCAGCCGTTCTATCTCCTCAACGTCCGCCCACGCAATATTATAAGCCACCGCCTCCTGTCTGATAATATCAAACAGCTTTTCCCGCTTTTTTTCCGTGAGCTTTTTTGAGTCGTTGACTTCCTCCAGTCTCAGCCCGGCGGGAAATATCACCGCCGCGGCGCACACGGGTCCTGCAAGAGGTCCCCGTCCCGCCTCGTCAACTCCGCAGATCGCTTTGCAGCCCTGGGATGAGTAGAGCTCTTCAAACCGGAGCATATCAAATTCTGACATCGCCGCATTCCTCCGCTCTGTCAAGTGTTATCCTGCCGATAGCCGCGCTTCGGAACTCGTCCAGCACTGCGGCGGCGGCTCTTTCGGTGTTTATCTCTCCGCCGGAGATGAGCATTCCCCGCTTTCTGCCTATCATTTCAAGCAGCTCATAGCCCTGTTTATTGGTTATGCTTTCGTTTTCAAGGCGGTAGCGGGTACACAGCGCCGCCGGAAAACTATCCCTCAGGTATTCCAGCAGCCGTCCCGCAAGATGCTCGGTGTCGAGGATCTCGTCCTTTACTGAACCGATGTATGCAAGCTTCTCACCGACCAGTTTATCGTCAAACTTTGGCCACAGCACACCGGGTGTGTCAAGCAGGTCAAACCCCTTGCTCACGGTGAACCACTGATTGCCCCTTGTGACGCCGGGTCTGTCCTCTACCTTTGCACGGCTCTGTCCCGCCATGCGGTTGATAAAGGAGGACTTTCCCACGTTGGGGATACCCACCACCATGACCTTTATGGTCCTGCCTGTCATTCCCTTGCTGCGCCAGGCTTCGATCTTTTCCGAAAGCACCGTTTTTACGGCGGGAACAAAGCTCTTCAGTCCCTTGCCTGTCTTGCAGTCAAGAGCGATGGCGGTGACACCCTTGCTGCGGAAAAGAGAGAGCCACTTTTTTGTTTCCTCCGGGTCGGCCATGTCGCATTTATTGAGTATCACAAGACGGGGCTTGTTGTTTATCAGACTGCGCAGGTCGGGGTTGCAGCTCGAATAGGGTATCCTTGCGTCAAGCAGGACCGCAACGGCGTCGATGAGCTTAAGCTGCGATTCTATCCTGCGCTTTGTTTTTGTCATGTGGCCGGGAAACCACTGTATGGATCTCAGCTCTTCCATAAATATCCCTCCGTGTGAAGAACGCACAAAACCCCTGAGGACTTTGTGCGTCGTTGTTCTTTTATTTTCGGACCCCTGAAATACGCTCAGCAAAACCCGCAGCGCTTCCGGCCTGACTTTTTTGGGGCGGTCTGACGAAAACAACCGCATACTGCCCTGTATGCCGGTTCAGGAGGACCTGATTTGTATTATGTTAAACAAGGAACGAGCAACGCCTGATGCTGTTTTCCGATTAAAAGCTGATACTTCTAATCGGAAAAGGCGCCGCCCGAGGCTGCGCCCATCTGTGCATACGCACAGATGACGTCGGGGAACTTTAACTCCTGCGTTTGTTATAACCATCCGAAAGTATCAAATGGGAACATTCTCATGATGGCCTTGCCGACTATGTTTTCCACCGGAATAAGCCCCACCCTTGAGCTGCGGCTGTCCAGGGAATCCTCACGGTTGTCGCCCATTACGAACACATAGCCCTCGGGGATGACCTCAGGAATTTTGGTCGGATTCGGCTCAGGTACGGTAAGACCCTTTATGTAGTCCTCCTTGATCACCACGCCGTCAACGATCACCTGACTGTTCTCGTAGTCGATACGGAGGGTCTGACCGCCGGTGGCGATAACTCTCTTGATTATCGGCTCGTTCAGGGATCTTCCGTGGGTCACTACCACTATATCCCCGCACTTGGGTTCGTACATAAAGCTCTGTACGATCAGCCTGTCCTGATTCTGCAGGGTATCGTTCATGGAATTGCCGTTTACGGTGACCTGTCTGTAAAAGAAGGTCATCACCAGAAGGATCACCACCAGTGACATTACACCGGTCCCCAGCCAATCATAAAGTATCTGGAGCAGGCTGCTGCCAGATCCGGTTTGTTCTTTATTGTCATTTTTTTCTTCAACAGACTGTATCTCTTCTTTGGACATAATTCCACCTCATTTTTATAGACTTCCAAGAGCATCCATGGGGTACCATCTGAATATGGCCTTGCCCACTATGTTTTCAACGGGTATCAGACCCACACGCGCCGAACGGCTGTCGAGGGAATGCTGGCGGTTGTCGCCCATCACAAAGACATAACCCTCGGGTATCACCATAGGCAGGGACACTGCGTTGTCATGAAGGCTGTGGGTAGCGCCTACAATATAGGGTTCCTTCAGCAGCACTCCGTCAACAACTACCTCTCCTGTGTCGTCATATATATCAAGACTCTGACCCTCGGTAGCTATGACCCTCTTTACGATCAGCTCGTCAAGGTCGGCTCCGTGGGTGACTATCACGATATCACCGCACTTGGGAGTGTAGTTGAAGCACGACACAAGCAGTCTGTCATCGTGCAGAAGGGTATCGTTCATAGAATTTCCGTCAACGGTGACCTGTCTGACAAAAAAGGCCATGAAAATGATCACGACTATCAGAGACATCATCACGGCTCCTGCAATGTCAAAGGCAAGATGGCCGATCCCGATATACTCCGTTTCAGTGTCCTGTTTTCTCATTCTTTTTGCGGGCATCCGGATCACCCCTTTGATGACTGCCTGCCTTTACTTCCGATATTGCCCGGAGCACCGGAGAAGCCTTCCGGCTCCGCAGGCCGTTTATTTCTTCAGATAATCCGCAGAGCGTCCGAACAGTGAGAAGGGATAAAGCACCGTGCTGACCTTGCCGGTGATATATTCCCTCGGGACCAGCTCACCTACAACAAGCTCTTCGGAGGATGTAAAATCGCCGTTAAGGAGCACATAGCCCTTCGGCACAACGGGCTTTCTGAGCTTTGTTTTCAGCTCCTCATAGTCGAAGTATCTTTTGCCCTCAAACTGAACGCAGTTAACGCTGGTGCTCCTATCGGTACCCATCACGATCTCTTCACCCTCCAGGGCAAGTATCTCGCCGGCGGAGATGTTATGTTCAGACTTGACGGATACGATGTCCCCCACGGAAAAGCTGTCGGTTCTGGTGGTCATAACGCTGTAAAGCTGGGTACGGTCGTCCACCTTTTTGCTGAAGGACACCACAGGGAAAAACACCGCGATCACAATTGCCGTTCCGAGAATGAGCACAATAACGATCAGCAGGAATTCAAAGGCGCTCCTTGTCAGAGCCGCACCGTCCTGCGCCCTTTCCGTCTTGTAGCGTTTGGTTTTTCTGATCTGGCTGTATTTCATCTGAGCTCACCCCTGATTCGGCTTATCGGTCGGCTTAAAAGGGTACCGCACCGGAGGGCTTAATAAGGCCGTCCGGTCATAAGCATTCCGGCGGAGATGCGGAATTTCTGCCCGCCGGATAACAAAAAAGGGACAAAATGTCCCTTTCCGTAAAGCTTATCTGATCTGTTCCTTGACCTTGGCTGCCTTGCCCACTCTGTCACGCAGATAATAGAGCTTGCTTCTGCGTACACGGCCTCTTCTTACTACTGCAACGGCAACAACGTTGGGAGAATGTACAGGGAATACTCTCTCTACGCCAACGCCATAGGAAACACGGCGAACAGTAAAGGTCTCTGCAACGCCGCTGCCTCTGCGGGCGATAACAGTACCCTCGAACATCTGGATCCTTTCTCTTTCACCCTCACGGATGTTAACGCTGACCCTTACGGTGTCACCGATCTCAAACTTGGGGATGTTGTTTTCTTCCTTCATGGAAGCTGCTGCAATTGTCTTAAGTGCGTCCATCTTTATATTCCTCCTGTTTATTTCAGACATTCATGCTCATCGGCAGAGGACTGCCCGTTTCAAAGTACGGCATTTGCCGAGCTAAGAACCCCACCACAAGTAGCGGTTTTCAAAGACTTGAATATTATAGCACACTTTTACCGGATATGCAAGCCCTAATTTTTATATTATCATACATTTCTGCATCAGGCGCAGAACGATGCCCCCGGCAGCACTGTCCTTTCACAAAAAAAGCACAGAGCCGGTACTTTTCTTTTATTTGAAAACAAAAACACTTGAATGACGGCCTCCATAATGCTAAAATAAATATGTACAGATATGGGCACCGGTTTTATTCGGACATTAACAATATATGATCATTTTAATGTTCGTTCTTTATGATCCAATATCATTTGTCGGCATAATTTTTTACTTTTCGTTCAGGCGAAGTGCTTCACTAAACACTGATTACCATTCATGAGCGAACGTCATAGAGCGCTTCAGCTCCAAATTCCTAACTCCTCACTCCTAACTCCTCACTCCTAACTCCTAACTCCTCACTCAGCTTTTTTCCTGTGTTTTGATGAAGCAGACCGATACCCATATATACAGGGTCAGGGACCCGAACATAAAATCCGGACAGATCAGGAGACATTTTCTATGGCTAAAGAAAACAAGACCAACGCCATGCGCAGACTTGACAGCATGAAAATAGAATACAAACGGCATTTTTATCCCGACGACACGGCCCTCAGCGGGACCGAGGTTGCAGCATTGCTGGGGCAAGACCCCCGAAGAGTCTTCAAGACCCTTGTGACCGTGGGGAAATCTGGGGAACATTATGTGTTTGTGGTGCCGGTAAACGAAGAGCTTGACCTTAAAAAAGCGGCTTCGGCCGTGGGTGAAAAGTCAGTCGCAATGGTAAAGTCAAAGGAGCTTCTGCCCCTTACCGGCTATATCCACGGCGGATGCTCCCCCATCGGAATGAAAAAGCTTTTCCGCACCACCGTCCATATCACTGCTGGCGAGTATGAGACCATACTTTTCAGCGGCGGCAGGATCGGCTTTCAGATAGAGCTTCCACTTGAGGACCTGAAAAAAGCCGTCCCCCTTGCCCTTGCGGATATCACACAGAAAACGGAAGAATAACGACCTATACGATTATGAGGTGACAATCATGGATCTTGAATATGTAGAAAAAGCCCACCGGGTTCTTAACGAAGTAAACAGCGTGGTCCTGGGAAAAGCGACCGAGACCGCAGAGATACTCACGTCCTTTCTTTCAAACGGACACGTCCTGCTGGAGGATATCCCCGGCGTGGGAAAGACCACCCTTGCAAGGGCCTTTTCAAAGGCCATGGGTCTTGAGAGCAGGCGTGTTCAGTTCACCCCCGACGTCATGCCCTCCGACCTTACCGGCTTTTCGGTGTACCGCAGGGATGAAGAAAAATTTGTATATCAGGAGGGCAGCGTGTTCTGCAACATCCTTCTGGCCGACGAGATAAACCGTACCTCTCCCAAAACCCAATCCGCCCTTCTTGAGGTAATGGAGGAGCGCAGGGTGACTGTGGACGGCGTTACAAGAAACGCTCCCTCTCCCTTTCTTGTCATCGCTACCCAGAACCCCACCGGAGCTGCGGGTACACAGCTTCTGCCCGAAGCGCAGATAGACCGCTTTATGATAACCCTGACCCTGGGATATCCGGATTATATGAGCGAGCTTGAGATTGCCCGCACCGCAGGCGCAGGAAGCCGTACCGACCACGTCAATACCGTCATCACAAAGGAGGACTTTCTTGTGATGCAGTCACAGATACACGAGGTGTATATAAAGGACATCGTGTATGATTACATCCTCCGCCTGGTTATCGCCACAAGAGATCACAGGTTCATCGAAAGAGGCGCAAGCCCCCGCGCCACCATCGCTCTTGTGAAGACCTCAAAGGCCTACGCCTGGCTGCAGGGCAGAAACTATGTCATCCCCACCGACGTAATAACCCAGCTCCCCTATGTTCTCTTCCACCGCCTGACCCTCAATATGGCGGCAAAGATGAGCGGTTCCCAGCGGCTTATGGTGATCGATGACATACTGAAAAATACTCAGAGACCATATATGGGTGAAAAGAAATGAAGGGTATCCTGATACTTCTTACAATGATGACAATATGGTATTTTGCCGGTATGTTCCGTCAGAGCGGTATGCTGACCCTGATGCTGTGTCTGGGCATTGTGGCCGTGCTTCTGACGTTTCTTGCAATATACCAGAAATACAGGTTCAGACTCTCTATGGACCACACAAAGGACATCGCCTTCAAGGGCGTTGAAAGAGCCTTTACCTTGACCGCAGAGAACAAAAGCATACTGCCTGTCAACCGCTACCGCATGACTGTGGCCATGAAATACTCCGCCGACAAAAAGCCTGTGGTAAAACGGCTGAACGGATGCGCCGGCGGGAAAAATATGAAGGACAGCAGCACTGCCGAGTTTTTCTTTCAGGCGCCCTACTGCGGGGTCATTGACGTGGAGCTGAAAAAAGCAAAGGTATATGACCCTATGTCGGTATTCTCCTCCACAAAAAAGATCAGACAGAAGGGACAGATACTTGTCTTTCCCGTAGAAAAGGAAATGCACATCGTGACTCCCTCCGTGGGCAGCTATGACAATCTGCCCGTTGCCGACTCCCACTCCAACAGGGTAGGCGACGACCACAGCGAGGTGCATCAGATCAGAGAATACCGCCCCGGCGATCTTATCCGGCACATCCATCAGAACTACAGCGCAAAGACCGACAGTATATGGGTAAAGGAATTCTCCCGGGAAAACGACTATGTGATCGACCTTTTTCTTGACACGTCCAATTCCGGACAGAAGACTACCGAGGACTGGGACGCCTTCTATGAGATAGTGTATTCCGTTGCGGTGTCGCTGCTTAAAAAGGAATTCCGTATCTGCGCCCACTGGTTCGACCGCAAAAAGAACGGTGTGGTCGAAATGCAGCTGGACTCCCTGGAGGACTGCGCGGAAATGCTGGCGGAGGTTTATCTTGCGGACAAAAACTGCTCCGGCAGCGAACTGTTCGGCGCGGCCTCTCCTGACACAGAGGGTACAATGGTCATCAATACCGGACTTGACTGGTACTTCTCCGGTCAGCCCGTTTACCGGTTCACAAAGGAAAAGGTGGAAAACGAACTGTCCGTCCTTTCATTCAGACTTCAGGGCAGGTGATCTATCATAAAAAAAATCACTATCAATACCATCAAAAATTTCAAAAACAAACCCGAACGCAAGGCCGAGGAAAGAAAGCGCAGACTGATCGACGGTTCTCCCCTGCTTTTGCTGGTGTACCTTTGCGGCTTTACGGGCATAGTGCTCAGCATTACGGATATTCTGGGTTTTTCAGTCGGTATGTGCTTTATGATACTGGCACCTACCCTTTTACTGAATACGGTGTTCTGGTTTTTATATACACGACACAACAAGCTGTTTATTTATGCCACGGCGGGACTGACGGTAATATCGGTCATCGCCCTGATACCCTATATCGTTGAGCTTTCCACCCAGATACGGATGCTCTCCGAATGGGGTGTGCCTATCAGCAATCTGGAGCTGAACCCCGTTTTCCTGTTCATACTGCTGGTGCTGGTGACGTTCTTTCTTTTTGCCCTTGAGTTCGCCATCCGCTCCCACACCGTCATGCTTTCCGGCGGAATTGCGCTGATACTGCTTGTTCCCATCTTCGGCCACACCATGACCGTCCTTAACATGATACTGCTGCTTGCCTTTGAGATAGGATTTATCGTCATCAATATGTCGGAAAAGCGCAGCTCAAAGCGGGTCATGAAAGTTAATAATAGGTCAAGGATAAATCTGGTCAGTATGCTTGTTATGCTGGCGGTTGCGGGCACTTCGCTCATTCCCGCCTTTCTGGTGGAAAGATCTGCCGAGGGCGCACTGTTCGAGGTGGCATATCAGACAGACAGCTTTATCAAGGAAAAGATCGCAGAACTGTCCGGAAATCTGTTCAGCAACTCCTTTAATGACGGCAGCATAAACCGTGGCAATCTCTATCAGAACGGCAGTCAGCAGCTTTCGGTCTCCACAAGCAGCATCCCCTCCGACAGGCTTTACATCAAAGGCTTTGTGGGAAAGGATTATTCCGACAGCAACTGGAGCAGTGCCTTCTCTCTGACAGAAAGCCGCTCCGGACGATATCTGGAGATGAAGGAACCGTTTATTGATTCCATATTTGAGGACATCGAAAATGAGTACGCCGGCAGTCTTCCCTACTCTTACTATTACCTTACATTCAACACCTCCGACCCCATTTCGGAGATGTATTATATGCTTGCTCCCGATTCCGACCTTAACAGCTATTACTTTGAGACCGTTACGATAAACGGCCGTCAGTATCTTCAGGTGGCGGCAGATCAGGAGGAAAACGGGTTTGTTTCAAACTATAAGGCGTCAAAGATCTTTATCCGTCCCACCAGCCGCAGCACTTCCGATAATCACTTTATCCCCTATTACGCAAAGGACAGCGAGGCCCGGCTTATTCCCGGCTACGGCGGACAGTATTCAAACTATTATCTTACAGCATCCGAAATAAGTCTTGCTTCAGCATGGAGCGATAACAAACTGTTTGAAGACCTGACCGACGAATACATACAGGCCATCGGTTCCGAATACACGAATTATCCGAGAGGCACTGTCAGCAGGCTGGAACAGATCGTCAGGGACACTCCCCTTGAGGAGCTTAACGAAATAACAACATACATCCTTGTCACTCTGCAGAACCATGCCGTATATACCACCACTCCCGGCACCACCCCCTACAACAAGGACGTTATCGACTATTTCCTCTTTGACAACGGCCAGGGCTATTGCGTACATTTTGCCTCCGCAGCCGCCCTTATGTACCGTATGTACGGCATTCCCGCAAGATACGTTACCGGCTTCGTCATCAATCCCACTGAGTTCCACAAGGACGAACGGTATGACGGATATTACAGCGCAGACGTTACAGACAAATCCGCTCATGCCTGGGTCGAAATATTCCTGAAGGACTACGGCTGGGTGCCGGTGGAGGTCACTCCTACCCAGAGCGGCAGTATGAGCGCCTCCTACCCCGGATACAATCCCGCAGTAATGAACAACATAATGAACAAGAAGGGCTGGTCTTTCAGAAGCAGCTCCGATTCCGACGACACCGGCGGAGGCGGAAATGCCGGAATTGCCGCTTCTTCCGAGTTCTTTACATGGACATTTATTGCGGCCGCAGGGGCATTCGTCATTGCCGCAGCCTTAATTTTGTTTGTCCGCCGCCGCAGGACATTCAAAAACCTTGGTACAATGAGCTGCCGCAGACTGTTTGACAGGATAATGCGTATGCTCCATTACTCCGGTCTGATGACCGACAGCAACGGCACCGAAAAGAACTTTGCCGAAAAGCTATGCCAGGCAGTGCCGGATCTCCCCCGGGACAAGGCGGAACGGCTTTATGATATAATGTGTGAAGTCAATTATTCGGAGCACAAAACAAACAAGGAAAACCGGGACCTCGTTGAGGAATGCTGCCGTGATATCTCATTCTCCCTCTATTCCCGCACACCCTTCTACAAAAAGCCCCTGTTCCGTTTCCTCCACAACTTCATCTAGCCGGCGAGCCGCCGGTCCCGTGTTCGCGGTGCGTGACCGCACTGGACGATTCGCGCTGTCGCTCCACTGCGCTGCGCTCTGTTTTCAGACAGGGCAGTTTACTCCCGCGCCGGACGGCACGGTGCGTGACCGCACAGGACGTGTGCCAACGCAGGCAGTCCTACCCCTTACGCCCGCGTCGCAAACCATAAAGGTTTGCTTTGGCTGCCATGTTCCACGTCTTACCTTTCGTATTATACATCACATTGTCCGGCTGCTTTCTATGGGCAGCCGGTTTTTTGCGCTGTTCATATTTTGGCGTGCCTGTTTATTGTGTATAGTCTTCTTAATATACTTGTAAATATAAATATTATTAATTATTCATTATTCACTATGCATTATTCATTGAGCGACCGCAGGGAACGTTTCTTCCTATATCTGATAACGCTTATTTTTTCAAATATTATTATTTCTTCAGTCTTCAGTCTTCAGTTTTCAGTTAGCGACCGAAGGGAGCGCTAACTCCTCACTCCTAACTCATAACTCCAAAGGATAAAACTCCGCCTCACAAGGTCATACGATCCTGTGAGGCGGAAAATTTTATGTCAGTATTCGATTGTCGGTCAAAGAGATCATTCCTCTGTCAGTTCTTCGCCTGCGGGGGCGGGAACGGGAGCGGGATTTGTCTCTTCGATCTCTACATCGCTGTAGCGGTGCATACCTGTTCCTGCGGGAACCAGCTTACCGATGATGACGTTCTCCTTCAGACCCATGAGAGGATCGGACTTGCCCTTTATGGCGGCATCGGTCAGAACACGGGTGGTCTCCTGGAATGATGCTGCGGAAAGGAAGGAATCGGTTGCAAGGGAAGCCTTTGTGATACCCAGCAGAAGGGGGGTGTAGGTGGCAGTTTCAAGACCCTCCTCGCCTGCCGCAATGCGTCTTTCAACGGCTGCGTTTTCGGCATAGTACTCGCCCTTGTCAACAAGCGAACCGGGAAGAAGGTTGGTGCTGCCGGCTTCGTCAATGCGTATCTTGCGCATCATCTGGCGCACGATGACCTCGATGTGTTTATCGTTGATGTCAACACCCTGCATACGGTAAGCGCTCTGAACTTCCTTGATGAGGTAGTCCTGAACGGCAGCTGTGCCTTTGATGGTGAGTACGTCATGGGGATTGACTGAACCCTCGGTGATAAGATCGCCGGCCTCGATGACCTGCCCCTCTTCAACACGGGTACGGGAACCGAAGGGAATGAGATATTCCTTCTTTTCGCCGGTTTCGGGATCGGTGATAACGGCGTGACGGTTCTTTTTGATCTCCTCGAAGGTGACCTTTCCGCCGATCTCACTGATGATCGCAAGATGCTTGGGCTTTCTGGCCTCGAACAGCTCTTCAACTCGGGGAAGACCCTGGGTGATATCCTCACCGCCTGCAACACCGCCGGTGTGGAAGGTTCTCATGGTGAGCTGTGTGCCGGGTTCGCCGATGGACTGAGCTGCGATGATACCCACGGCCTCACCTATGGTCACGGGCATACCGTTTGCAAGGTTGGAGCCGTAGCATTTGCGGCATACGCCGTGCTGGGCGCGGCAGTCGATGATGGAACGGATCTTGATGGATTCAACGCCCTTGCCGACGATGATATCAGCGTCGCTGTCATCCATCATCTTGTCGGAGGATACAAGCACCTCTCCGGTCTCCTGGTCAACAAAGTCCTCGCAGAGATATCTTCCGAGAAGTCTTTCGTGCATCGACTCGATGACGGAGTTGCCGTCCTTGAGGTCGTAAACTACGATACCGTCTGTAGTTCCGCAGTCTTCCTCACGGATGATGACCTCCTGGGATACGTCAACAAGACGTCTTGTGAGGTAACCGGAGTCAGCGGTACGGAGGGCGGTGTCGGCAAGACCCTTACGGGCGCCTCGGGATGAGATGAAGTATTCGAGTATGTTAAGACCCTCACGGTAGTTAGCCCTGATGGGGATCTCAATGGTCTTACCGGAGGTGTTGGCGATAAGTCCGCGCATACCGGCAAGCTGTCTGATCTGGCTCATGGAACCACGGGCGCCGGAATCCGCCATCATGAAGATGGGGTTGTAGCGTCCCAGGTTGCCCTGAAGGGCGTCGGTGACATCGTTTGTGGCCTTCTCCCAGATCTTGAGCACCATTTCGTAGCGCTCCTGGTCTGACATGAAGCCTCGGCGGAACATCTTGCCCACCTTGTCGATCTCATGCTCGGCGGCCTTGATTATATCCTTCTTTGCAGGGGGTATCTCGGCGTCGCATACCGCAACGGTGATAGCACCCTTTGTGGAGTATTTGTAGCCCTGAGCCTTAACGTCGTCAAGGACACGGGATGTGATCTGGGTGCCGTGCTTTTTGATGCACTTGTCAATGATCTTTCCAAGCTGCTTTTTGCCAACAAGGAAGTCTACTTCATATTTCATGAAATTGTCGGGGTCATCTCTGTCAACATAGCCCAGATCCTGAGGAATGGGACGGTTGAAGATGATGCGGCCAACGGTGGTGTCGATAAGGACGGAACGCTTTTCGCCGTTCCACTCGCCCTCACGGCGGACCTTGATCTTTGCATGGAGGCTGACGACCTTGTTTTCATAAGCCATGATAGCCTCGTTTATGTCGCGGAAGATCTTGCCCTCGCCGGGCTCGCCGTCCTTGTCAAGAGTAAGGTAGTATGAACCAAGAACCATGTCCTGGGTAGGAACGGTAACGGGCTTTCCGTCGGAGGGCTTGAGCAGGTTGTTTGCGGCAAGCATAAGGAAGCGTGCCTCAGCCTGAGCCTCTGCGGAAAGAGGAACATGGACTGCCATCTGGTCGCCGTCGAAGTCGGCGTTGAATGCGGTACAGGCAAGGGGATGGAGCTTGAGGGCCTTACCCTCTACCAGTACAGGCTCGAAGGCCTGGATGCCCAGTCTGTGAAGTGTGGGCGCACGGTTGAGCATTACGGGATGTCCCTTGATAACACGCTCAAGAGCGTCCCATACCTCGGGCTTTGAGCGCTCAACGGCTTTACGGGCGGCCTTTATGTTCTGAGCGGAGCCGCTCTCAACGAGTATCTTCATTACAAAGGGCTTGAACAGCTCCAGAGCCATTTCCTTGGGCAGACCGCACTGATACATTTTCAGCTCAGGTCCTACAACGATAACGGAACGTCCGGAGTAGTCAACACGCTTGCCAAGGAGGTTCTGACGGAAGCGTCCCTGCTTGCCCTTGAGCATATCGGAAAGGGATTTGAGGGCGCGGTTGTTGGGTCCCGTTACGGGTCTGCCCCTTCTGCCGTTGTCGATAAGGGCGTCCACGGCCTCCTGCAGCATACGCTTTTCGTTGCGGATGATTATGTCGGGAGCGTTAAGCTCTAAAAGTCTGCTAAGACGGTTGTTTCTGTTGATAACCCTGCGGTACAGGTCGTTAAGATCGGAGGTGGCAAAACGGCCGCCGTCAAGCTGTACCATGGGTCGGATATCCGGAGGAATTACCGGGATAACGTCCAGTATCATCCATTCGGGCTTGTTGCCGGAAAGACGGAAGGACTCTACGACTTCGAGTCTCTTGAGTATCCTTACTCTCTTCTGGCCGGTAGACATTTCAAGCTCCTCTTTGAGGCGCTCGGAAAGGGCTTCGAGGTCGATGTCCTTAAGAAGCTTCTGAATGGCCTCTGCACCCATCATGGCTTCAAAATCGTCCTCATACTTTTCCTTCATGTCCCTGTATTCCTTTTCGGTCAGGCACTGCTTCATCGAAAGCTCACGGGACGCTTCGCTGTCCTCTTCGATGTGGGTAACGATGTACATTGCAAAGTACAACACCTTTTCAAGAGTACGGGGAGATATGTCAAGGATAAGACCCATACGTGAGGGTATACCCTTGAAGTACCAGATATGTGAAACGGGAGCTGCCAGCTCGATGTGGCCCATCCTTTCACGGCGGACCTTTGCACGGGTGATCTCAACGCCGCAGCGTTCGCACACCCTGCCCTTGAAGTGTATTTTCTTGTACTTGCCGCAGTGACATTCCCAGTCCTTCTGGGGGCCGAAGATAGCCTCGCAGAAAAGTCCGTCACGTTCCGGCTTAAGTGTACGGTAGTTGATGGTTTCGGGTTTTTTAACCTCGCCGTATGACCATTCTCTGATAAGGTCAGGAGAAGCCAGACCTATTTTAATCGATTCAAATTCATTGAATTCCATCTATCCTTTTCCTCCTTTCAGTTATCGTCATCCACCAGACTGTCCATGTCGAACAGATCTTCATCGCTGTCATAGAACTCGTCGTCATCGTCGCCGTCGTCAAACAGCTCGGCTTCGCCGTTTTCATCGGTTATCTGATATCCCTCGGGATCGTCGTCGGTCATGATGTTCTTCTCGTCAAATGAGGTATCTGCCGGAATGATATCGTCATCCAGATCCTGCTGGAGGTTGATCTCGTTCTGATCCCTGTCAAGCACTCTGATGTCGAGAGCAAGAGACTGGAGCTCCTTGATGAGCACCTTGAAGGATTCGGGGATGCCGGGCTTGGGAATGTTCTGACCCTTTACGATGGACTCGTAGGTCTTGACTCTTCCCACAACGTCGTCCGACTTCACCGTCAGTATCTCCTGCAGGGTATAGGCTGCGCCGTATGCTTCCAGCGCCCATACTTCCATCTCACCGAAACGCTGTCCGCCGAACTGAGCCTTACCGCCCAGAGGCTGCTGGGTAACCAGTGAATAGGGACCTGTGGAACGGGCATGGATCTTATCGTCAACAAGGTGATGGAGCTTGAGGTAATACATATAGCCCACGGTTACGGGATTGTCGAAATATTCGCCTGTTCTGCCGTCCTTGAGCCAGATCTTGCCGTCCTCGCTGATATTTGCGTCTCTGAAGCACTGGAATATATCCTGCTCATGAGCGCCGTCAAATACGGGGGTCATGATCTTCCAGCCAAGAGCCTTTGCGGCATAGCCCAGATGTACTTCAAGCACCTGACCGATATTCATTCGGGAAGGAACGCCCAGGGGGTTGAGAACGATGTCAAGGGGACGTCCGTCGGGCAGGAAGGGCATATCCTCCTCGGGGAGTATGCGTGAAACAACGCCCTTGTTGCCGTGACGTCCGGCCATCTTGTCGCCCACCTGGATCTTACGCTTCTGGGCGATGTAGCAGCGTACTACCTTGTTTACGCCGGGAGCCAGCTCGTCGGCGCTGTTTTCTTTTGTAAATACCTTTACGTCAACTATGATGCCGTATTCACCGTGAGGAACACGCAGAGAGGTATCACGGACTTCTCTGGACTTCTCGCCGAAGATGGCGCGGAGCAGTCTTTCTTCGGCGGTAAGCTCGGTCTCGCCCTTGGGGGTGACCTTACCTACAAGGATGTCGCCGGCGTGGACCTCTGCGCCGATGTGGATAATACCGTTTTCGTCAAGGTCACGGAG
The DNA here is from genome assembly GCA_045221075.1 of Acutalibacteraceae bacterium. GTDB lineage: Bacteria > Bacillota > Clostridia > Oscillospirales > Acutalibacteraceae > UBA1213. The sequence goes on along the minus strand of JBGUWL010000014.1, from coordinate 17,114 downwards.
CTGGTCGTCGCCGATGTTGGGGATATCCCTTGTGATCTCTTCCGGACCCAGCTTTGTATCTCTGGCCTCGGTCTCGTATTCTTCGATATGGATGGATGTATATACGTCGTCACGGACGATCTTTTCGTTGATAAGTACGGCGTCCTCGTAGTTGTAGCCTTCCCAGGTCATAAAGCCGATAAGAGCGTTCTTGCCCAGGCTGATCTCGCCGTTATGGGTAGCAGGACCGTCGGCAAGGACTTCGCCCTTTTCAACTCTCTGGCCCACATCCACGATGGGCACCTGATTGATGCAGGTTCCCTGGTTGGAGCGGCTGAACTTGGTGACCTTGAAGGTCTGTATCCTGCCGGAGTCGTACTGTACTTTTATCTGGTCCGCGCTGACATACTTTACAACGCCGTCATCCTCGGAAAGGATGCAGACGCCGGAGTCAACGCCGGCCTTGTATTCCATACCTGTGCCCACGATGGGAGACTCGGTGACCAGCAGCGGCACAGCCTGACGCTGCATGTTGGAGCCCATGAGAGCACGGTTTGCGTCGTCGTTCTCAAGGAAGGGGATCATTGCGGTAGCAACGGACACGACCATCTTCGGAGATACGTCCATATAGTCGGCCTTGCTCTTTTCAACTTCCACGAATTCGCCCTTGAAACGGCCTACTATCTTGTTGTTGAGGAAGTGTCCCTCTTCGTCAAGGGGTTCGTTAGCCTGGGCAACGATGTAGTTGTCCTCGATGTCGGCGGTCATATACTCAACGGTCTTGGTAACAACGCCGTTTTCTCTGTCCACCTTGCGGAAGGGAGCCTCTATAAGACCGTATTCGTTGATCTTTGCAAAGGTTGCAAGATATGAGATAAGTCCGATGTTGGGGCCTTCAGGGGTCTCGATAGGACACATTCTGCCGTAGTGGGTATAGTGTACGTCACGCACCTCAAATCCTGCACGGTCACGGGAAAGACCGCCGGGACCAAGAGCGGAAAGACGTCTTTTGTGGGTAAGCTCTGCCAGGGGGTTGTTCTGATCCATGAACTGTGAAAGGGGCGATGAACCGAAGAACTCCTTGATGGCGGCGGTCACGGGACGGATATTGATGAGAGCGTTGGGTGACAGCGCATTCAGGTCCTGAGCCTGGAGGGTCATTCTCTCACGGATGACTCTTTCAAGACGGGCAAAACCGATCCTGAACTGGTTCTGGAGCAGCTCGCCCACGGAACGGATCCTTCTGTTGCCCAGGTGGTCGATATCATCGGTAGTGCCCACGCCGCAGGCAAGAGAATTCATATAGTTGATGGATGAGAAAATATCGTCTATTATGATGTGCTTGGGGATAAGGTCGTCCTTGCGCCTTCTCAGCTCCTTTTTCAGCTCATCGGTATCGGTGATGGTGTCAAGGATCTCCCTGAGGACGGTAAAGCGGACCTTCTCGTTGATTCCGCACTCTTCCTTTGCGTCAAAGTCAACATACTTTGAGATGTTGACCATGCCGTTTGAGATGAGCTTTACGGACTTACCGCTGGCACCCTCTACAAAGGCAACGGTAACGCCCTTGTCCTCGATCTCCATTGCTCTTTCTTTTGAGATGAACTCCCCTGCATCCGCAAGAAGCTCACCTGTTGAGGGATCGGCAATGGGTTCGGTGACGATATGGCCGGCAAGACGGTTTGCAATGCCCAGCTTTTTATTATATTTGTAGCGGCCCACTCTTGACATATCGTAACGTCTGGGGTCAAAGAACAGCATATCTATGTGAGCCTGAGCGCTCTCCACTGTGGGAGGCTCGCTGGGGCGCAGCTTGCGGTATACTTCCTTGAGTGCGTCGTCCTGATTGTCGGTGGGATCCTTTTCGATGGTGGCAAGGATACGGTCGTCAGCGCCGAAATAGTCAAGTATCTGCTGGTTGGTTCCAAGACCGAGAGCACGGATGAACACGGTCACCGGCAGCTTGCGGTTCTTGTCGATGCGCACATAGAATACGTCGTTTACGTCGTTTTCATATTCGAGCCATGCGCCTCTGTTGGGGATGACAGTAGAGCTGAAAAGCTCCTTGCCGGTCTTGTCGTGATCCATCTTGTAGTAAACGCCGGGTGATCTTACAAGCTGGGATACGATAACACGCTCGGCGCCGTTGATTACAAAGGTGCCGCTGGGAGTCATAAGGGGGAAATCGCCGAAATAAACCATTGATTCCTTTATCTCCGAGGTCTCACGGTTCAGCAGTCTTGCCTTGACCTTAAGGGGTGCGGCGTAGGTTACATCCCTTTCCTTGCACTCAGCGATGGAATAGTTGGGCTTGTCTTCCTCGATATTATAGTCAATAAAGCTCAGAACAAGGTTTCCCGAATAATCGGTGATACCCGATACATCCTCAAACACCTCTTTGAGTCCCTTGTCAAGGAACCAGCGGTACGAGTCCTTCTGGATCTCAATAAGGTTGGGCATCTCGATGATCTCGTCGATCTGAGAAAAACTCATTCGTTCGGTCTTACCAAGGCGCACAGGTCTGGCGTTTACCATATTATCACTCCATTCAATTTGTTGCATTCATACTTCCTCAAAACCCGGGCCGGCCTGCATGACACTTGCCTTCTCAAAAGACACGCCGCCTTGCTCAGACTCGTTGACTCTCACAGACACACGCCTTGCAACAGCCGCACCGTCCTGCACAGACACGCCGCCTTGCACGGACTCGTTGACTCTCACAGACACACGCCATAAATAGCCACACCGTCCTGCACAGTCACGCCGGCTTGCACAGGCACGCAGTCTTTGCAAACAGCGCACGACCCTCCGCAGATAACTCCCGCCCTTTTGAAAAAAAGACTTGATTTTTTCCTGCAAGTATGGTAGTATCTTTGTGGATTTTTTGAGGAACCATGAAAAGAGGGCACTCCTCTACTATGGTACATTATATAATTGTATTACAATTGCGGCTCATTGTCAAGCGTTTTGGCAGGAGCCGCTTGTTTTTTGGGTTTTTTTCTCTGTTTTGTACAAAATACGTTCACATCAGCTTATAAGCAACACCCGGCAGGGTTGACGCGACTTTTACTATTATTTTTTCTGACATTTTTCCGTCTGAATTATAAGTCCCTGTTCCCGTAAGAATAACAGGGCTGTTACGGAAGGATTTTTATTGCAGAATCAACAGTAATATTTCCCAATATCAAGGTTTATGTTGTTTTATGATAAGAAGCGTCATCCGGAACAGAGATGGGAATTTTGCGGGCGGAAATACGAAGGGTCTGCCCCTCCGCCAGGATCCATAAAATATCATCCGGAACCCGGATAATGAAGATATCACCGCATAAAAAAATCAGGAGGGTATATCCCCTCCCGAAAGGACAAACGGCACGGGTCCGCAGGGATCTCCGTGCCGTTTTGCTGTGTCATACCAGACTCCCATTATAATAGCGCGTCAGCGCATCGGAGTTTGCATGAGACGTCATCTGTGCGTATGGACAGATGGGCGCAGCCTCGGGCGGCGCCTTTTCCGATTAAAAGTGTCAGCTTTTGATCGGAAAACAGTATCAGAAGCTTTTTGTTTTTTACCGAAGGGCAAAATATGTCAGCCTCCGTATCTTCCCTTTCTCCGGGAGGTCACAAAGGCGAAGGTCACCGCAAACAGCAGCATACCTCCGAGGGCCGCTGCCGCAGCCACCCTTGTGTCGTCGGTGCCGGCCTCGGGAAGAACATAGTCTGATGCGTTGTAGACGTTTGTAAAGACTATCTCCACGCTCAGTTCCTCTTCCTCCACCGTCTCGGCTGCCGTGGTCAGGGAGGTGTTGGTGGCGGTGTTAGCATCCTGTTCCCTTTCAAAGTACGCACCCTCACTGCCGGTCATGGCATAGGTAGCCACATAGAAGCTGACGGGGCTTTCTGTCACCTGATAGGAGGCGCCCTCCGGGAGATTCTTTATTGTGCAGGAGCGTCCGCTGCTGAGTAAGAAGCTGTAGGTCGCCTTGCCGTCATGTGACGAGGTAAAGCTGTCCGCAGAGAGTATACCAGTGACATTCCTGCCGGAGTATTCCACAGTGTAGGGAGTGTCTGGATCAAGTCCGCTGAGAACGGCGGTAAAGGCAAACTGCTCCTTACTGTACTGGGATGACCTGAGGTTTCCGTAGGTCATGTCTATCTTTTTTGTTACGGTGATATCCCGCTGGGTCTTGACGTTTGTAAAGGTGACCAATGCGTTCTCGCCCTCGTTGACCGTCTCCCATTCGGTGGCAAGGGCAATGCCCGTTTCCGTATTGCCGCCGGAGGGCGAGACTATCTTTCCCAGTCCATTGCTGTCCGTTATGAGATAGGAGGCGATATAGTCGCTGGCAGTTTCGGTCACACGGTATCTTGCGTTCACCGGAACATTTTTGAACACCGCCTGACCGCCGGAGGAAAGATAGAAGTCCAGCTCCAGGGTGCCGTCATCCTCCGCCTGGAACCTGCCTATTCCCTCCGCATACATTTGCTCTCCGGGAACAAGGTCCTCCATCTCAATGCGGAAGCGGAAGGTATCGCTGCCGGCAACGTTTGTCTCGGTGACTTTTTTCACCGTCAGGTTCTGGCGGATATCCATGGTGTTTGTAAAGGTGACGAGTATTTCTTCGTCCTCGTCTACAGTCTCTGTGGAGGTGGACAGGGCGGTCTCCTTTTCCGTATTCATGCCGTGGCTTCGGAAAATGCTGCCCTCCTCCGAAGCGTTGGTAATGACAAAGGCTGAGGTGTAATCCCCTGCAGCCTCGTTGATGCGGTAGGTGGAACCAACGGGAAGTCCCTCAAAAGATACGGTTTCGCCGTCCTTGAGGCCGGTCTGGACCGTAGCGCTGCCCTGGCGGTCGGATGTGAAGGTGCTGCCGTCGGAAAGATAATAGCTGCTTTCGGGAGCAAGTCCGTCAAGGGATACGGTAAAATCATAGGAAGCGGTGTCCAGCTCAAAGTTGCCGTCAACCACCTTCTTAAGGGTAAATGAATTTGTCTTTTGGACAATATTCAGCTTTGTGTTGGTAAAGGATGCAGCAGCGGGTGTATCCTGGGAAATGATTCCGGTGCTGCCCTCTGATGAGGTATCAAAGTCATCAGAAGCCTGTTCCGTGACCGTATAGTGATAACCGGAGGGTATGTCGGTCATGGTCAGGCTGTCTCCGTTTCCGAGCCTGAAGGAAGCCGTTCCGTCAGCAAAGGCCGTTGTGCCGTATACGGTGTTTCCTGTAAGGGGATGATCCTCCTCATCGGTGAGAGTGACGGTAAACAGGAAGGTCCTCTGCAGGTCCTCATAGGTCAGGTCTTCTCCCGTGACGGTCTTTGAAACGGTAAGGCTGCCGTAGGTCTGCCTTGGAGGGTCATATCCCCGCTTTGTGTTGATAATGACCGCTTCGCCGTTGGTCACGGGTCTGTAACCCTCTATGGGAGTGTCGGTGTCGTAGCCTTCATAATCACCCTCCCAGACATAGAAGGGAGTATTGGGGTCGAGGTCGGTAAATGTAAATATCCAGGTGTCCTCGTCAGAAGTATCTACCGTACAGTTATCGCTGTAGGGAGTAAACACTGTGGTGTCCGGCAGATAGGACTTGTCGGACAGATATCCGGTCTGACCGGGACGGTCTATAAACGCCATGCCCGCATCCGTCCAGGTCGGGTCAAATTCAGTGCCGTTGCTGCCGGTAAGGGACGAACACCCCCGGAACATATTATCCGATGAGGTCACCAGATCCGTATTCCAGCTGTCCGTGGCGTATATTGTACCCACGGCGCCGCAGCCGTCAAACATACCGCTCATATCCGTAACTGCGGAGGGAGCCATCTGCCCCAGGTCGAGAACGGTCATGGAGGTACAACCGGAGAACATCTCGGACATATCAAGGTTACTTGAAAGATCAAAGCCGTTGACACTAAAGGTGATCATGGATGAACAGTCCCTGAACATAGCCTTCATGGTGGTGACGGAGGAGGTATCGAAGGAACGTGTGTTCAGATCAGTAAGATTCGTGCAGCCCGAGAACATATAGCTCATGTCGGTTACGGAGGAGGTATATGCAACGGGTATATCAAGAGATCTCAGTGACGAGCAGTCCTCGAACATACGGCTCATATTCTGGACCGAGGAGGTATTTGTCCATTTGATGCTCTCGGCGGAGGTACAGCCGGAATAAAGTCCGCTCATGTCGGTGATGTTCTTCGTGTTGAAGGGGATGCTTATGGACTTCATGGAGCTGCAGCCGCTGAACATATAGGCTATGTCGGTAAGGGCAGTAGACGCAAATCCGGAGATATTCAGATCGGTAAGGGACGAACAGCCGGAGAACATATAGCTCATGTCGGTGACGGCCTTTGTATTGAAGGCGTGTATGTCAAGGGAGGTAAGGGAAGAACAGCCCTGGAACATACGGTTCATGGTCGTGAGCTGTGAGGTATCGATATCCTCCGCCTGTATTGAACCACAGCCGCTCAGCCCTGTCCAGAGAAAACGTGAGCTGTCGGTAAGGTAGATATTATGCGCCTTGGTATAGTACCACAGCACTCCGTCATCATCCAGCCAAGCATATATCGGCGGGTTGTACTGCTGGCCGTCATCCACACGGACGGCTCTTCCCGCAAGGACAAGCCCCTCAGCATAGGCTTCTGCAGCGGTCTGGGCTGTCGCGATCTCTTCGGGGCCGCCGTCCTCCGGAATATTGCCGGTATATCTCCTGAAGGACTTTATCTGCGAAACATCACAGACCCTTGAGAGCACCGACACCCCGTCTCCCTCGGACCCGAAGTATGAATAGTTCGTCATACGGGGCTCCGGCTCCGGCTGAGGTTCCGTGGGATAGGAGGCCTGCCTGAAAGTGAGGTATCCGGGAGTGTCCGTCGAATCGATGCGGGCGTAGGTCTTGTTGGTGTAGGAGGACGAGTACGGGGTACCCGCCTGACCCACAAGATTGGTGCAGCCGCTGAACATATTGGTACTGTTTCCGACTGAGGAAGCGTCCCATGTATCTGAGACATAGATGGTCGTAAGGGCGGAATTCTGCAGGAACATCTGCTGGACGGTGGTGGTTTTTGTCAGGTCAAAGCCGGTAAGAGTGATCTCTCTGAGCTTATAGTCCTTATAGAACATATTGGCGCAGTCTTTATTGCTTACGGTGTGGAAGCTGCTGAGGTCGGCATATTCCAGTTCCTGAGCCTGATAGAGGAAACCGTTCAGGGAAGTGACATTTGAAACGTCAAAGCTTGAAAGGTCGATCTCCTTCAGGGGCCAGCAGTCGGCTATCATTCCGCTCATGACCGTGACCTTTGCTGTGTAGAAATTGGGAACATAAAGATGCTCAAGGCTATGGCAGTTATTGAACATATACTGCATATCTATGGCGCTGGCAGTATAGAAGTTGGTCAGATCAAGCACCTTGATGCCTGTACAATACTGGAACATATGGTCAAGATATTCTGCCCTGTATACGTCAAAGTTTGAAACGTCAAGCTCCTTCAGACCCTCACAGATACGGAACATATATCCGAAGTTCGTGACATTTGAGGTGTCAAAGCTGCTGACGTCAAGCTCCGTAAGAGACGAACAGCCGTTGAACATACTGTACATATTTGTGACGTTTGAGGTATCAAAGCCGGTAACGTCGACCTCTTTCAGAGCGGTGCATCCGTAGAACAGCCACCTCAGGTCCGTTGCACTCTCTGTGCTGAAATCACCCATCTCAATTGATTCCAGCTCTGAGCATTGATAGAAAACAGCTCTCATGTCGACCGCGCTTTTTGTATTGAAGCCGGTAAGATCAAGGCTTTTGAGGGATGTGCAGCCTCTGAAAAGCTGGTAAAGCGATGTGACGTTTGTGGCGTCCAGACCGCTGAGATCAACGTTTTTCAGGGAAGTGCAGTATCCGAACATTCCTGTCATATCCGTAACGCCGGCAATGGTGCAGCGGGAAAAATCGATGGTTTCAAGTGAAGAACATTTGTAAAAGGAGGTATACAAGGTGGTCACATTGGGAGCATACAGACCGTCCAGATATACGTTCTTAAGCATCGTGTCTTCTCTGAACAGGTTCTTCATGTCCATAGCGGAGGACAGGTCAAGTTCCCTGAGATCTACGGTCTGCAGATTCTGACACAAATAAAAAGTTCCGTTCATATCAATGACGTTGGAGGTCTGCATATTTCTCAGATCAAGCTCCGTCAGGGCATTGCAGCCGTAGAACATATTGCTCATGGATGTGTTGAAGGGAGCGGTAAATCTGCTCAGGTCAAGGGACCCAAGAGCGGCGCATTCATAGAACATGGAATCAAGGGAGGTCACCTTTGAGGAATCAAACCCCGAAATATCAATGGTAGAAAGAGCCTTGCAGCCATTGAACATGGAAGCCATGGTATGTACGTTGGAGGTGTTGAAGTATGATATGTCAAGGTCGGCAAGAACGCCGCACCCGCTGAACATGAAGCTCATGTCGGTGACACGGGAGGTCTCAAAGCCGCTCAGATCCAGGGAATCAAGGGCTGCGTCTCCGCTGAACATCTGGCTCATGTCCGTGACGCGGGAGGTGTCTATGCCCGAAACGTCTATGGATGTGCAGGCGGAAAGTCCGTACCACAGATAATGGGAGTCGTCCGAAAGATAGACCTTGCGGGCGTCTGACCACCAGGTCACCGCACCTGTGGCACTGTCGAACCAGCCGTAGATATGTGTGCCGGTGGTATTGTCGTCAAGAAGGACCGCGGTTTCAATCAGAGCCTGCGCCTCTTGGTCGCTGCCGGCAAAGGGCGCGAATGACTTTATCTGGGACAGAGAAGCAAGATTTGACAGTACGGAGTGCAGGCTGGTTCCCGCAAAGACCGCATAGGTGCCGGGAACCTGGGAGCTTATGCTTATGTCCGGAAGGATGGGCTCAGAGCCGTCTTCGGTACCTCCGTCCCTGTTTCCGCCCCTGGTCCCGGAGGTTCCCTCCTGCTGTCCTGAATCGTCCTGGGAGGATGAAGCGTTTTCGTAACGCCCGCTGCTGTCGGGATCGACCCATTTCTTTATAATGGTCACGGTGCTGTTTTCTTTGTCTGTCACCACAAAATAACCCGTGGTGTCTTTTTCAAGACCTTCTATGGTGATGTTGTCGTACTTGTCTATGGTAACTATCCTTACGGCGTCGTCCGCAAGATAACCTTCCGGAGCGGACACCTCCCGCAGGGTGTATGTACCGGATTCAAGGGAGCGGAAGGTCAGGGTGCCGTTGGTGGCCGTGGGAGCCTGAAGCGAAACGGCGTTTCCCCTGTCGGAGGTACCGCTTAGCTCAAACACCGCTCCACCGATGGGCATACCGTAGGTGTAGCCCTGTTTTATTATGGAGAAGGAATGGAGCGGTTCGTTATACACGGAATATGCTCCTGCGTCGTCCGATGAGAGACTGTCCGGGTCTCCCCCCTCCTGACCGGAGTCAGGAACAATGGTGAACATTCCGCCAGAATCAATGTTTACTATATATACGGTATCGTTTACAAGATATCCCTCCGGAGGCCGGACCTCCTTGAGGCGGTAGGTGCCCTTTTCCACATTATTGAAGTTCACCTTGCCGGAAACAGCCTTCGAGTAGAGGGTGATCTCGTTCCCGTAATCCGACTGACCCCAAAGCTCAAACACTGCGCCGTTGATAAGTCTCTTTGTGCCGGCAAAGGTGCGTTTGCTGAAGGTCACGGCGGCATGTACCCGGGGCTCGTCGGTAATGACAAAGCTCCCGTTCTCTGACGGTGACTGACCGTCCATAAGAACGGCGCCGTCATCGTTTACAACTATCTGATGGGGGTCAAGGCTGATCTGATAATCCTCCGTGGCCGCGGTCTCGGTAAGGGTGTACACGCCCTTTTCGATACCGGAGAAGGTGATATGTCCGTCCTTGTCGGTATAGAGAGATTTCGATACTGCCGTGCCATAATCGGTAACACCCTCCAGGGTAAATCTGATGCCCTTAATTGAAACGGAATCGTCCGTTTTGTCCTTCTTGAGTATCTCTATGTCGGAGGCCACACGATAATGTACGGTGGTGTAGTTATGGTATGTGTAAAAATCCATTACTCTGCCCTCGTCATCTATAACCTGACTGGAAAGGTACACACCGTTATATGCGGCGGGGTCGGTTTTTCCGCTGGTGTCGGATACGGGGGCCTTCATATTCAGGATGACGGTGACGGACCTGCCGGGAACGAGAACAAACTCTTCTCCCTCCGTATCCCGGGTCAGGTCTACGGCAACCGCCGCAGCGCCGGATATATCTCCGAAGTCCTCCATCCTGACCCAGACGGGCTGACCGTTTTCCCTGGCGTCAAGGTCGGGAGGGGTCGTCGTGTCAAGACCCCTGACCGACGAAAGATAAACCACAGGGTCCGCCCCAAGCATTTCCGGCTGGAGGGTGTTGACGGACTGGAGGGTGCCGGTAAAGTCGCTGGACAGAGTACCGTCGGAATATGACTCTATGCTGTCATAAAAGATGATGCCCTTTGAGGAGCTGTTTTCATCGGAAGCATAGCGCAGGTTATAGCTGTAGGTGCTGTCCTGACGGATGTTTGCCGAAGCGGTGTAATAGGGATCATCGGCGGACTTGACCTTCTTTGAAAGTCCCAGTGAAGCGGACATTGAAACGTCGACCGCCGTTGTACCCTCGGCGTAAAAGAATATCTCCTGAACGGTCTCTTCGTCAAGACCCTTCATCAGGTCGGCCTCTACTATCTCGCCGCCGTCGTCGGGGAATCCGTTGCCAAGGGTGCTGTTGCCGGTACGGTAGGCCACAGAATTGAGAAGGGTGGTGCCGTAGTCGATAATACTGTCCCAGGAATAGTAGGTGCTGTAGGTAAGCTCCGCCCTGTCGAACCGGACAAGCACGCGGATTATCATAAGTGTGCGTCCGGTACCGTTGTAGTCGTGCACAAAGGTGCAGGAGAACTCGGAGCTGTCAAGCTCTATGTCGGGGCCTGCAACGGTTTCGTTGGGGTTGATGTGGTACAGATGACTGTTGGGGTCGGTCTTGTTTATTATGGTTACAGAATCCTCCACCGGCTCGCATTCGATGGGAAGCAGGTCATAGAAGGTACCCGTTTCCTGGGTAACGTATTCGATGCCCCCGTCGGTAAGGTAGCTTTCGTAAAGGCTCACGCCCCAGTTGACCTTTGCGGCCTGCTTTGTAACGTCGTTCTGAACACCGCTGACCACCTTGTCCATGTGGGTAACTTTTTTCAGGCCGGAAAGGTAGTCGCGTCCGAACAGCTCCTTTGAATGGCAGACGGTGCCCTGACTGTCGGTTATGGCAAAGAAGGCCCTGTTGCTGAGCCATGCCGTATCGGAATCGCCGATAAGCTCCTTTACATGCTCGGAGCCCTTCAGCTTGCAGTAGGGCAGAACCTCGATATTTGTACGGTAATGAGTGTTGGACATCCTCACCCTGTATCCGGTGCATCCGGGGGCAAAGACGATCTTTCTGGAGTCGGCGGATTCCACATACTGCTCCTTCCGCTGAGCTTCGCCGGTCAGGAAGCTGTATACCGCCGCATCCTCGATCCACTCCGTACTTCCGCCAAACTTTGCATCGATATGTATAACGTCGTCCGGGGTATATTCCCCCGCTTTCTGGACAAAGCGCTGAACCTCCTCGTTAAAATCCGCATCATACAGCTTTACGGTATAGGTGAGGTATTCTATTTCATAGTCATCGCTTGTAATGGGTTCGGTACCCTCAGGTATATCAAGCACCTCTTCATGGGTCTAGATATCGTCCATGAAGTAGAACAGCTCATCGGTTATGGTGTATGTCACGTCGGAGAGGCCGTAGTTATGCCAGTCATCCGTACTCTCTCCCGGGGGTACGGTGAGGGAATAGTCACCTGAGGTGGCATACACACAAAATCGCAGGTCTCCGTCAAGATAGGGATATTTTACCTCCTTCAGCTCCTGCAGACGGTAGTCCGCAACAGGCCATTCATAGCCGAAGTGCTCCTTCCACGATGTGGTACCGTATTTCCAGGCGTTCCATGTTCCGTGGGGACGCACAAATACCGGTGTGTCATAGTAGTATACGGCGGAGGAGCGGGCAGTAATGGCATTGGCGATGTCAAATCGGGGAGTCACTCTTGAATACGCCGATATCTCCAGCTGATACTGCTCGATAGGTTCGTAATGGTTTTTTTCGTGGCGGGTCAGGATATAGTCACAGCGGTAGCCGTTTGTACTTTTCAAAGCCAGCATGAGCCCTTCGTTGTCTCCATGATAGGTCCAGAATCTGTCCCATTCCTGCAGCCTGTAGCCTACAAAGGAAAAATTGGTACCGGTCTTTTCAAAACCCGTGAGATCAAAATAATAGTACTGGGTAGCTGTGATATATGTACCCACCGTCCATACAAGATAGTAATAGTCATCCGCGTTCTCAGGAGCCTCTCCCCACTCGGACTGCCAGTCCTGATAGAAGGTTCCGGGAGCCGACATCTGGGCGGAGGTTATCTTTACGTCCGTGTCGATATATACGGTGGTACTGTCCGTTCCGGCAGAAGCAGAGCCGGCATCCCCGGTGATCTGCATATCTGCGCCGCAGGGAGAGGACTCTCCCATATCGGTATAGTAAAAGGTAGTCTTGGTGGTGATATAGGCGATCTCAAAATAGCCGTGCTGGGCTGCGGATATCTTCCTGGGATTAAAGACATGGATATCGCTGCCGTCAATATAATAGGCCAGCTCCTGACGGCCGTCCCCCTGACCCTCCTTGGGTACAGATATCTCAAATTTGTCCGCTTTGTTTCCGTACATATCCTTGAGTATGGTTGAGGGTACTGTGATATCGACCCCGCGGGAAGGGATGTTTCCCGTTCCTGAAAAGGCATAGGTCACCCTGAAACGGAACCTGTGGCCTGCGTTGACGGTGCCGGAACTTGGTGTCCAGACATATTTGCCGTTTGTCAGTCTTGCACCGCTGAGAAGCTTCATCTCAAACTGGGTAAGGTTATACCGCCGTTATCCGCCGACGCCCTCCGGGTCAGAAGCAGGGAAAAGCAGCTCATCACAAGCAGAAATGCGGTGATGAGTGATATCATCCTGTAAGAGTTCTTCCTTTTCTTTGTCATTATACCACATCCTGAATAAAACACCCGGGTACAGACAAAAGTGACTGCACCCGGGACGGGTGACAAATCGTATTCTATTTCAGAGAGACCGTTTGAAATTTCCCTCTTGCCCGACAGTACAGAGACAACAGATCGATCCGTTCAGCCGCCGGAACATCACGCCTTGGGGTCGGTGCTGTCCGTATCGGCATTGTCTGCGCCGGTCGTGTCTGTGCCGGCAGGGTCTGTGTCGGCAGATTCCGTGCCGGTCGTGTCTGTGCCGGCGGAGTCGGAGCCGTTGTTTTCTCCGTCCTCAGTCGGTCCCTCCTGTCCGGAATTCTCGGGAAGCTCCTGTCCGGTCTTATTTGCTTCTTCAAGGGCCTTCTTCTGAGCCAGCTTTCTCTTGCGCCGCCTCTTTCTCAGAATACTTCTGACAATGGAGGAAACTATCATATATACCACAAAGGCTATGAAACCGGCTGCCACCCATACTGCCGGATCAATGATGACCTCATGTTCTTCGGTGGTAACGTAACCGTCCTTTACGTTTGCCTGGTCAAAGGGTATGCGCTTTCCGGTCAGTACCATACGATGGGTGTTTACGCCGTAGGGTTCACAGGTGATGAGTGTGGCAAGATCCTTTCCTTCTTCGATCATCAGACCGCTGACGTCGGAGGGCTCGATTATCCTGCGCAGATAGACCTGATACGCAAGAGTCTTGCCCATAACGTGGATATAGAACCTGTCCCCTATATTAAGTCTGTCAAGATCCGAAAAGAACTTTCGTCCTGGCAGACCTCTGTGTCCCGTCAGCACCGTGTGGGTACTCTTTCCGCCGATGGGAAGGGAGCTTCCGTGAATGTGTCCGACGCCCTCCCCAAGGGATATCTCGTTCGAATAATGATAGACAGGTTCGGTAATGTCTATCCTGGGAATCTCAACGTAGCACATCATGCCGTTGCCGGTGATGCTGAGCAGGGATTCGTACTCTTCATCGGTATTATAGGCGGCATCGGTTATGATATTTCTGTGCTGCAGGACAAGTTTTGAGTTATAGTCCTCAGCATTTTTCATCATCTCGTTATAGACCTTCGGGTCTGTCTGGGTGATGATCTGGTTATATTCTGCGATCAGCAGGCTGTCGCGGTAGCGGTTCCATCTGTCGCTGATAATGGGATACAGCAGTGCCGCTGAACAGGCAAGAAAGCCTATTATCGAAACTATTGATACGCACCGCCTGATGCGGTCCTTTGTTTTTGCTTTCATGATATACGATACACTCTCCTCACTGATCCGGTAAAACCGGTTCAAATGAACTGACATTGTGAATGTCAGCACTTGAAATTTTAGATATACGAAATTATTATACCATATAACGCACGTGATTTAAATACTTTTATTCAAAATGATCAAAGAATTTCCGGAAACAATACTCATACCATCCTGCTGACGCACCTGATGGCAGAGTTTTTGATTTCATAGACAATTGACCGCATTTATATAATGATGTATTATTGGTTCAGGATCTGTCACACTTTTCGGAAAACGCCTGACAAAACAACAATGCTGACATTCCGGAAAAAATTTCAAGAAACCTGCACCCGACCCGCAAAACCCTGCGTATATAAAGGTGAAGGGCAAAATCCTGGTTCAGTGTTCAAAAAAAAAAAAAACTGCACCCGACCCGTTAATCCCTGCGTATATAAAAGCGAGGGGCAAAACAATAGTAAATCGTGTTTGTATATATCCGCGAATGAACAGGCACGGAAAAGCAAATCTACTATAAGGAGGAATCATGATGGACAACCTTACATTGGCGGAACGTCTGAAAAAACATGACGAACGCGCCTTTGAGGAAATAATCCAGAAGTACACGCCGCTGGTATCAACGATCATATATAACATTGCCGGAGGACGGCTGCAAAGACAGGACGTTGAAGAGGTGGTCACGGATGTGTTCGTTACACTGTGGAGAAACGCAGAAGGACTGCAGCCCGAGAAGCTTCACGGTTACATATGCTGCATCACAAAGAGCCGGGCAAAGGACAGGCTGAGAAAGCAGAACGGTCCGGAGCTGGTGGATCTCTCCGAAGTAGATATGGCCGATGACACCATGATCGAGCTTGACAGCGAAAACAAAGAGCTGAAACGGGACCTGCAGCAGGAGATCAGGCAGATAAAAGAGCCGGATCAGGAAATACTTATACGGTACTATTACTACTACCAGTCAGTCTCAAAAATAGCCGCCGCACTTGAGATGAATGTAGAAACAGTAAAATCAAAGCTGCAGCGGACAAGAGCAAAGCTGAGAACAGCATTGCAGAACAGGGGGTACTGATATGAAAGATATAAGAAAAGAAACAACCATATTCGACGAGATCGATATTGAGAACATTACGGAAGAGGAGTTTGAAAAAATGAGTGAGAAGATCATAGAGCAGAACGACATCGACTACCGCGCGATCCAGACAGGTGCATTTGAGCAGCTGGGTCTGAAAAAGAAAAAGCGCTTTTTCCGCAAGGGACTGACCATCGGCCTTATTGCGGCAGCAATAGGAATTTCCGCCATAGGTGTGGGAGTTGTGGCATCCGGTTCCTTCAAAAACGTATTCAACGGCTTTATGGGCGGTGACACACCCGACGGAATAGGAACGGGCAGCGATTTTTCGGTAAGCTGCGAAAACAACAACGTTGAACTGAACGGTCTGTGCGGCAACGGTACATCGGTATACGCCGTCTACACCATCGAGAAGAAGGACGGAACCGACTTTGTGAAGGACTATAAGAACACCATCACTGCGTATGAAAGAAATATTTATGAGACAATACCCGACGCTGACGGTCCGGAGATGAACCCCACATACTATTACATGGACGATAAGAAAGCCATCTGGGCAACAAAGGGCGGTCTGCTCACAGGAACGGAGGAGCTTCCCGCAGTATCCGGAACCTTTGAATACCGTTTTGAAAGCAACAGCGAACTTAAGGTATTTGCAAACTGCCACAGCCTGACCGACGACCTCAAGGGCAACACCCTCCACCTGCGTGACTTCACAATAAACGCATATACTCCCGTAGAGTATATCTACCGCAGCCCCAATGTCACAAAGGACGGCAAAGAAATGTGCTCGGATATTATTGAGGGTCTTAAAAAGGAATACCCCGATCTTTACAAGAGCTTTGATTCCATGCACAGATACTTCAATTCGGAAAAGACAGCATCAGGAGAAGGCGGAGAATTCCCCGAAAAGGAGACAGAAGAGGCATACGAATTCATCCGTAAGATACGCCAGGCCTACAAGCCCCTTCTGAAAGAAAATCAGGTTATAATGATGGATGAGATCTTCAAGGGCTTCATGATCTGTGAAAAGAACGTTCTTGACCTGAACTATGAGATCTCTGTCCGCATGGATTATAATACCACCACCCGCAGCTTTGACATCGACTCTTCAAAGGAGTTTGTCTACACTCCCGACCCCGATACCGTAGACGCCGCAATCGCCATGAACCCCCACTACGATCCCTCCGAATTTCGTCGTGACCCTGTGAAGTTTACAGTAGAGAGCATGGAAGCCGATTCCTTCTCTATCCGCATAAAGACCCACAGTGAAGCGGCAACCGAATACAGAAGTCTTCTTTATGACAGCCTTTATGACAGTGCTCTGGTGGAGCTTAAGGACGGCACAAAGTACAAAACCATGAACTATGGCTTTTCCTCCCAGGACACAGATAACAGCAACACCGATGATTACTTCCAGTTCTTCTATGCTTCCACTGACGGTCTTTCCGATGATGAGCTGATGTTTGCAAGACAGGCAGGCATCGATCCCAATGAGATCAAGGCCGTATACCTTGGAACAACTGTGATCTACAGCGAAGAATAAACAATACCGCAAACAAAACACAGGACAGTCACCAAAAGGGGCTGTCCTGTTTTTGGTTAAGCTTAAGGCAATACCGCACAGAGATAGTGCCCTTGAAGCGCGGTAGATTTTTTCGTCAGATTGTATCAAAACACCGCAGGAATACTGACGTATTTCAAGGGGTTTTGGTGCAAGATGACG
>JBGUWL010000013.1:0-37556 GCA_045221075.1 Acutalibacteraceae bacterium | reverse complement strand
GCGAATTAATTGATGGTAAATTTGTACTCGATTCAGATGACCATGGTCATGTCACTTTCCTTGAAGAAAATGAATCAGTTGATAGTTACAGAAATTATAATGGGCAATGGCTTAGATCTGATGATGATTCTCCATTATAAGCATTATTACTGCTTTTATAACTAACAATCTAACATTCCAACGGGGTACAAAAGAATTTTCCAGAATTAAACTATATTTTCTTCATACATATATCTTGGTTTATTATTCTTATTTTGGTATATAAATTAATACGGTGGATATAATTGATTATTTGACACGGCAAGCTGTGATATATTGTTGACCGAAGAAAAAATAACTGTTAGGAGGAAGGAAAATGAACAATGTGTTCAAAAGCAAGGGCTTCAAGGTGCTTGTTACCATCGTTGTGTTCTTTTTGGTGGTGGCGCTTGTGTCCTCCGGCAACAGCTATGTCAATAATTTCCTTACGAGCTACGTCCTCACACCCATACAGCGGGCAGTGACCGGCGGTACAAATTCCGCAGGCGATGCCATTGCACCAAAGAAAACCTACGAAGAGCTTGAAGAAGAGGTCAGCCGTCTTGAAAAAGAGAACCGGGAAATGCACGACATGCTTGTGGATTACTACGACATAAAGCGGGTCAATCAGGAGCTTGAACGGTTCTATGACATAAAGAAGGAGAACGAGGATTTCTCCGTGCTCACCGCTACGGTCATCGGACGTGACCCCAACGAGAATTTCTACGGCTTCACCCTTGACAGAGGAAGCAATGACGGTGTGGAAATGAACGATCCTGTAATGACCGAAAACGGTCTTGTGGGCTGGGTGAGCGAGGTGGCTCCCGGTTCATGCAAGGTGTCGGTCATCCTTTCCCCGGATGCAAGTGTGGGTGCGGTGATAAAACGTACAAATGACAGCGGCGTCATCACCGGCAGTCCCCTGCTTTCCGACGAGGGTCTGACCCGCATGATAAATATTTCTTCCCAGAGCAAGGTAAAGGAGGGTGACATCGTTGTCACCTCAGGCTTCGGAGGCGTTTTTCCGAAGAATCTGCAGATTGGACGGATAAAGGAAATATCCCTTGACGAATACACCGGAATGCCTGCGGCGGTGATAGAACCCTTTGAACAGGTAAGGACCGTTTCGGCGGCAGTTATAGTCGTGGACTTCAAGGGCAAGGGAGAGGTAGAGCCGCAGAAGGATACCTCGGTTCAGCGATCCTCCCAGTCGTCTCAACAGTCGTCCCAGTCATCAGCTCGGTCATCGTCTCAGTCATCGTCCCAGTCATCAGCTCAGTCATCGTCTCAGCAATCATCCGAGCCTACGTCAGAATCTTCGTCCCAGGACAATAACGGCACATAAGCGAGGTAACCGTCATGAACAAAATGAAGCTCCTGCGCTGTATTGCCTATTCGTTGGAGATACTGCTGGCTTTTTTGTGGCAGGTCACACCCGGTCTTCTCCCGGAGGTCTACGGAGGAAAGGCGGTCCTGCTTGTGCCCGTTGCCCTGACCATTGCCGTTTTCGAGAGCGACATCACCGCAATGGTCTTCGGAGTGGTGTGCGGACTGCTCACGGACTGCTCATACAGCGGACCCATAGGCTTTTATGTGATACTGCTGACCATATCCTGCTTTGTCATAAGCAGCCTTTACGAAAACTATGTAAGAAAATGCCTGATGACGGCAATGCTCATGGCCTTTGCTGCCATACCTGTGATCTTCGTCCTGCAGTTCCTGTTCTACTATGTCTTTGCGGGATACCCGGACGGATGGACGTTCTTTGTGCGTCATTATATATCAAGGATAATTTATACCCTGGCAATGACGCCGGTGTTCTACGGACTTCACAGACTTATCGGCACTAAGCTGAGACAGAGATAACGGCGCGGGGACAGGATTCGTTGCCTGCGAAATGCTGTATTAACGGGACACCGATACCGGACAGATTCCGGAATTATTGACAGACATATCAATGCCATTTCGGTACGGGAATACCGACTTGCGAAAGGAGAGTGAGCCGCAATGGAACAAAAGCCGATGAAGGGAAGATTTGCGCTTCTGCTTGCCCTGGTGTTTGTGGTGGTGGCGGTTTTTATGGTGCGGCTCATCCAGTGGCAGATAGTACAGTCGGGAATGTACGACAGCATCACCGGCGAGCGTGACACCTATACCATAACAGGAGAGGCTGTCAGGGGAGAGATATATGACCGCAATGGGAATCAGCTTGCGGTAAACCTGACAGGATACCGGATAGTGATGAACAAGCTGTTCATCAGCTCCGATGACCTGAACGAAGTCATCGCCCGTCTTGTGGAGATAACCGGACAGTGCGGTGAAAAATGGGTGGACGAGCTTCCCATACTTGTGGACGAGAGAGGAAACTACAGCTTTGACGAAAAGAAGCAGGATGAGATAGACGAACTCAAAAGCCGTGACCAGCTGAATATGAACCCGTATTCCACGGCAAATGAATGTATGGCAAAGCTTATCGAAAGATATGAATGTGAAAGCTACGATCCTGTACAGCAGCGGGCCATAGTCAGCGTCAGATACAACATGACAAAGACCGGCTACAGCCGCACACAGCCCTATGTGTTCTCCGAAAGCATAAGCGAGCGTTCCATGAACGTCATATCCGAGCGCATGAACGATGTTCCGGGAGTCACCGTAGAGGCCTGCGCCGTAAGGACCTACAAGAACGGCACTGCGGCTCCCCATATCGTGGGAGTTACGGGTCTTATCTCAAAGGACGAATATACCGAGCTTAAGTCAAAGGGCTATTCATATACCGACCGTCTCGGAAAAAGCGGCATCGAAGCGGCACTTGAGACCGAATTGAGGGGAACTGCCGGCAGCCGGACCTACGAGGTGGACGAAAACGACAACGTGACCCTTGCGGAGAACGTTCCCACAAAACCTGGCAATTCCGTATATCTCACCATAGACAACGACCTTCAGGCTGTGGCTCAGAAGGCGCTGAAGGAGGCCGTTAAAGAAGCCAACGACTATTCAAAGGAAGTCAACGACAAAGAGATGGGGGCGGACTGCCGGGGTGCATCCGTGGTTGTGCTGGACGTAAAGGATTTTTCGGTGTTGTGCGCGGCGAACTATCCCAGCTATGACCTTTCACACTATTATGACCAGTATGAAAAACTGGTTACCGACAAGAATGTTCCCCTGTTTGACAGGGCGTTTATGGGCGCACTGGCTCCGGGTTCAACATACAAGCCCCTGGTGGCGTCTGCGGCCCTTCAGGAAAAGAAGATAACTACAGGCACCACAATAACCTGTGACGGAATATACACTGTGGGAGGACTTAAGCTGTGGTGCATGGGCTATCACGGCGCCCAGGACCTTGACCATGCCCTGATGAATTCCTGCAACGTATACTTTGCCGAAGTGGGACGTCTCCTTGGCATCGACAACCTTGACCGCTATGCAAGGCGGGCGGGACTGGGAATAAAGACCGGTGTTGAGGTGCCGGAAAGCGCCGGCACACTTGCGGGACCGGAATACAGCGAGCTGATGGGCTCCGAATGGTACTCGAGCTTTGTTTCACCCGCTGCCATAGGACAGTCGGACAATCAGTTCACACCTTTACAGCTTGCCACATACGCGGCTACCGTTGCAAACGGGGGCAAGCGATACCGCACCCATGTGGTTGACCGTGTGGTCAGCTACACCGGAGACCAGATCGTATATCAGAACGGGGCTGAGCTTGTTGAGGAGCTTGGAGTAAGTCAGGAGAACCTGAATTCTGTAAAGCATGGTATGCTCTCGGCGGCGCAGAATTACAGCGCCCTTGCGGACTTTCCTATAAAGATAGGCGGCAAGACCGGTACCGCCGAGAACAGCGGCTCCGACCATGCTAACTTTATATGCTTTGCGCCATATGATGATCCCCAGATCGCCATAGGAGTCATGGTGGAACACGGAGCCAAGAGCTTTGTTGCCATAAACGTGGCAAAGAAAATAATGAATTCCTATTTCAATCTCCCTGAGGAGAAATAGACCGAAACACAGGAACAGTGATTCTCAGGATGGAGTATACTTCATCCGGACGGTCTGTATAAACCCATATAATTATATGATAAGAAACAGAAGGAAAATAAAATGAAAACCAAAGGCATCATCGCGATTCTTACGGCAGCTGTACTTGCCGCAGGCTGTATGGCCGGCTGTGGAGGAAGCTCAGCGCCGGACACCGCTTCCCCCGTTTCTCAGGAACCCAGTGAAGACAATTCCGGAAACTACTCCTCATTCATTCAGGACGGGGTGTCAGATACCGCCGAAAACAAAACTCCGGAGGGCATTACGGTCCTTGAAGAGATCACCTTTGACAATAAACTCTACCTTATCACAAGGAACGACAGCGGCAGGGATATGAATGTGGTATCAAAGGCTCATTTCTTTGATAAGGACGGAAACGAAGTGGAAAAGGATTCCTTTTATGCCTATGGTTTTGTGAACGGAACCACCGTGGTCCATGCCCTGATGAGCGTAGCTCCCTTTGAAAATTATCAGTATGAATTAACCGAAGCAGAGAGCCTTAGTGAGAAAATCGAATACCTTTCCGTTGACGGCAATGTGGCCGTTGAGACCGAAAAGGAGGGAAATAACGTTAAGGTGAAGATCACCAATAACGGCAGCGAGCCCATGACCAGCACCAGGGTGGATGCCTTCTTCTACAAGGACGGCGAGCTGGTGGATACGGAATATGCCTCACCCTCGGGGGATGCCGACTGCGAGATCAAGCCCGGCAATACTGCTGATGTCACCTGCCGAGGCAAGGAATTTGACGACGTAAAGGTCTATGTTCATGGCTACTGCTTAAAGAAAACCGGCTTATAAGAAAACGGCTGATATAACGTAAAAATCTGCTCCCAGAGGAAGATCCCTCCGGGGGATTTCTTTTTGCCCGTTCAGAGGGATAGGGAGGGGAAGCCGGAACGCTGCTTCCTGCCCATACATGACCACAGGCAGCCGGATGTCAGCTGCAAAATTTTTGCCGCACACATCCCAACAGTATGACAAGGTGCAGACGGATGCCGGCTATAAGTATTTGCCGCACTCCCATAAAGGGGATATGACCCTCCGGAGCGAAAGCAAAGAAGCCGGAACACCGGACGCCTGAATGTGATTTTTTTACCTTTCATGTGCAGATGGTCTTTGACCGGCGGGATGCAGCGTGTGGTCTTTGTGGATGATGCACTAAGGTTGTGTAAACGATTGTCAAAACAGACAATAAAAATTGTTTTTTAATGATAAAAATGTCAATTATTTTTCGTAATGTTCAACAAAAAACCTATGGCGAAAATAATGGCAAAATGACCTTTGAATCGATAAAATTGTGCAAATCGCTGAATTTGATTCTTGTAAGATATATACAAAAATTAAAAAGTCCGTTTGTATGGTGTGAATAAAGCAATTCTTATCATTCGTCATATTGATGATGGACCGGTCTGGTTTGTTGTAGGCTGTGACGAAAAAAACGGGTCCAAATCGGGAAAAAATCCAGTTAAAAAAAAGGCTGTTTCAAAATGTGAACGAAACCTACTTTACAAAATCAAGAAAAAAATGTTACTATTATGTTAACAAAGACTGAATGGTAGATACAATGACCGAGTGCGGGTTTCTGCAGACGGCATTGTGGAAGGGGTCTGCCGTGATGTCTTGGAAGGAATGCAGTATTCACAGCAATTAATCAAAGGAGTGTGATTTTAGTGAACAATGAAACAAAGCCGAGCCGATTCCGTCTTGGCAGCAAGATAGCCAGCGTTCTTATGTCCGCCGCTATTCTTGCCACGTCCGTTACCGGACTCGGTTCGGTTCTTCTGACCCAGACATCCACTGAAGTCTATGCGGCAGGCAGCTACGGCCTTCCGGACAACATCGAAGACGGTAACATCCTGCAGTGCTTCAACTGGAAGATCACAGACATCACTGCAGAGCTTCCTGCAATCGCAGAAGCAGGATTCAAAAGCGTTCAGACTTCACCCCTGCAGCCCCACGATGCTTCCGGCCCCTGGTACTGGCTCTATCAGCCTCTGGGCTTTACCGTAGGCAACGATCTGGGCTCTGAGGAAGATCTGAAGAACCTCTGCTCAGAAGCAGACAAATACGGCATTACGGTCATCGTTGACGTTGTTGCAAACCATCTTGCAGGAAGCAAGGAGGGCGGATGGAAGGACTATATCCAGAGCGACCTCAATAGCAGCGAATTCTTCCACAACCAGGGTGCTGCCCACAACTGGAACGACCGTAACGAGATCATCTATAAGAACATCGGTATGCCCGACCTTAACACCGAGCATTCTCACGTTATCGAGGATGTTGCAAACTACGTTAAGGCTCTGAAGGCTGACGGCGTTGACGGTATCCGCTGGGATGCTGCAAAGCACATCGGACTTCCCAGTGAGGGCAGCAACTTCTGGTCCACTATGGCAGGCCTGGGAATGTACAACTACGGCGAGATCCTTGACGGTCCTTCCGGAGACGACAAGGACGGCAGAGAGTCCTACAACTCTCAGCTGATGGTCGAGTACAGTAAGTATATGGACATTACCGACGCCAAATACTTCGGTTATATCACCGGCTCCATAAGCGGCGGCAATGTTCACGAAGCAAACGGCGTATGGACCAACAGAGGCGTTCCTGCATCCAAAGTAGTATACTGGGACGAAAGCCATGATACATACGCAAATGACGACGACGGCGGCTGGACAAAGAACCTTAGCGAAAGCGTAATGGACAGAGCGTACGCCGTTTTCGCAGCAAGGGCAGAGGCACAGACTATGTATCTGTCAAGACCCTTTGCAAAGAACAGCGACAGCATCATCTATGGTGTAAAGGGCTCCACCCACTTTACCGAGAAGCAGGTCGCAGAGGTAAACAAGTTCCATAACGCAATGGTCGGCACAAAGGAATACTACACCACCGCAGAAAACTGCTTTGTAATATGCAGAGGCGGCGGCGCTGTCGTAGTTAACGCAGGCGGCGGCGGCAAGCAGGTCACCGTTCCCAACGGCGGCGGACTTGTTCCCCAAGGCACCTATACCGACGCAGTAAGCGGCAGCACCTGGAACGTAACCGGCTCCACCATGAGCGGTTCCATCGGTGACTCCGGCATAGCCGTATTCTACAAGGGCGGCGTCGTTTCCGGCGGCGTTTCCATCAGCCCCAACGGCGGCAGCTTTGACACAGAGACCACCACAGTCACCCTTGGCGCAAAGGGCGTTTCCAACGCAACCTACACCACCTCCGAAGGTGACAGCGGTTCCTATACTGACGGCAAGACCATCACCATCGGCGGTTCCACAGCAGCCGGCAGCAGCATCACCGTTACCGTAAGCGGAACCAAAGAGGACGGCACAAACGCAACGGCCACTGCGACTTTTTCAAAGAAGAAGCAGGGAGAGGTCGTAAAGGTATACGCCAAGACTACCTGGAGTTCAGTCTATGCATACGTTTACACCGGTGACGGTGAAAGCGCCAAGTCAATGGCGCCGTGGCCCGGCACCAAGATGACCGAGAGCAACGGCGTATGGAGCCTTGCAGTGACCGGCTTTGAGCAGGGACGTGTAATTTTCAACGACGGTACAGGCTCAGACACCAACCGTTATCCCGCAGACATGGAGCCCGGACTTTCCATCGGCGGCGAGTCCATGGACTTCAACTCCAGCGGAAATACCTGGACAAAGCATGTGGATGACGATCCCACACCCCAGCTCAAGGTTACACTCAGCGCATCACCCTCATCCTGTAAGACAGGCGATGCCGTGACTCTTACCGCAAGCGCAACCGGTGCCACCGGCACCGTAAGCTATGCCTTCAAAGAGGGCAGCAATGCGATCAGCGGCTCCGGTTCCTCCGCGACCTGGACAGCCACTACAGCTGGCTCACATACCTTTACCGTGACCGCTACCGATTCCGCAGGCTCTGCAACGGCCACTGCGACCGTTACTGTAAGCGGCGGCGACGATCCCACTCCCGAGGGACCCTCCGTTACCGTTGACAAGGCAAGCGGTTCCAGCTTTGAAACAGAGACAACCACCATCACTCTGACCCTCAAGAATGCGACCTCAGGTACATACAGCGTTGATAACGGCCCTGTAAAGAAGTTCTCAGGCTCACAGACCGTTACCATCGGCGAGGGCAAGATCGGTGATTCCACAATTACCGTTGCGGCAACAGCTACCGACGGCAGCAAGACCGCAAACGCAAGCTTTACCTACAACAAGAAGTATAAAGTAAAGTCTTCCTCTTCTTCTGCGGCTCCCAAAAGCACCAAGTACAAGACCAACCCCGGCGGTGCTGTAGGTACCAAGAAGACAATCACCAGCGCCAGCGACTTTACAGCAGACTGTCTGATCGCAAAGGGCGTTGCAAACGACGATCCCGGCTCCTTCAGAGGAACCCACGAAGCTCCCAAGTTCGACCTCTATGCACTCTACGGCGCATGGGACGACACTAACCTCTATATCGGTATCCAGTATACCAACACCACAGATATCAACGACCCTGCTCAGGAATCTCCCCAGACCGGCAGAGGCAAGCCCAACGGCGCAGATGCTAACATCCCCCAGATGATCGTGCTTGACACCAAGACTGGCGACTACACCGACGGTTCTACAAACAGCACCGAGCAGCCCACCGTATGGAATACCAACGTGACCTTCGGCGGCAGCGCCAAGGTTGACAGAGTTATCATGTACTCTCCCCAGACGGGAATCGACAACTGGGCAATATTCCCCGTAACCGGCGGAAAGATTGACTATGACAACAACATATTCCCCGGCTATCAGAAGCCTCTCGCAGGCGCATCCCTCACATGGGAAGACGGATTCTTCCTTTCAACAATGGACGGTATCAAGGGCAACGGCAATGATCAGGTCTATAAGCCCGAATCTCTTGACGATGACTCCAAGTATACCGACTTCCTCTCCACTTCACACAGCAAGGAACAGGATACCTTCTGTGTAATGACCATGCCTCTCCAGTATCTGGGCGTTACCGCCTCCGATATTGCAAGCAAGGGTATCGGCATCATGGCTATCGCTACCTATGGCGAAAGCGGCATCGGCTGTCTGCCTCACGACACCTGTATGCTGGACAATGCAATGAAACCATATTCAAAGGATGACTCCACCTCCGGTGAGAAGGACGACGTTGATCTTATCACCGTTCCTCTTGCAGGTCTCGGTAAGCCCGGCGACGGTCCCGTAGATCCTGTAGATCCTGTTGATCCCGTGACTACTCCTCTCCAGGTGAACTTCGGTGCGGACAGATCCGCTCCTCAGTACAACTCCACCAAGCTTACCCTTAAGGGTATTGGAATGGGCGGTACCGCTCCCTACAAGTATGAGTTCTCAGTTGACGGCGCAGTTGTTCAGGCTTCTTCTTCAGCAGACAGCGTTTCCTGGACTCCCGGCACCGCAAAGAAGCACAGCATCAAGTGCGTTATCACCGACTCCAAGGGTGCGACCGCAACCGTGACCAAGGACTTTACATCAGAGTCAGCCGGCAGCGATCCCGGTCCTGATCCTGATCCTGATCCCACCGACCCTGTAAACAACTCCAAGTGCTCCGCTTCCACGGTCACTGTGGGAACGAGAGTTACCCTGACCGGCGCAGCTTCCGGCGGCAAGGCTCCCTATCAGTACGCATATTACTACAGGAAGCAGTCCACTTCTACATTCACAACTCTCAAGGATTTCAGCACCGACACAACAGCAACCCTCACTCCTTCGTCGGCAGCTACATTTATCCTCAGAGTAACCGTCAAGGACAGCAACGGAAAGACCGCAAACAAGGACTTCTCACTTACCGTTAATCCCAAGGCAAGTCCCACTGCCCTGACAAACACATCCTCACTTTCCGCAACAACAGTAAAGGTAAAGAGCAGCGTTACCATTAAGTGCTCTGCAACAGGCGGCACAAGCCCCTATCTGTTTGCTGTATATTACAAGAAGAGCAGCGCTTCCAGCTACACTACTCTCAAGCCCTATACAAGCACTACTTCCGCAACCTTTACTCCCGAAACCGCAACCGTATACAACATCCGCGTAAGTGTCAAGGATAATGCAGGAACCGTTAAGGATGCAGACTTTAACCTGACCGTTATCGGAACACCTTCACCGGTGAACAACTCCAAGATTTCCGCAAATACTCTTACTCTCGGCAATAGCCTTACCGTAACCTTCGCTGCTACCAGCGGCACAACACCTTACAAGTATGCTCTGTTCTTCAAGAAGGCCGGTCAGTCCACCTTCTCCCAGTACAGAGGCTACAGCACAACCAAGACCTGCACCTTCAAACCTCAGAGCGCTACAACCTACACTCTGAGAACAAAGGTAAAGGACAACAACGGCAACGTAGCTGTCAAGGACTTCACCGTAAAGGTAGTAAAGAAGCTTACAAACACCTCAAAGCTTTCTGCAACCTCAATTACACTGGGCAACAGTGTTACAATGACCGGTTCCGCAACAGGCGGCGTATCTCCCTACAAGTACGCTCTGTTCTTCAGAAAGTACGGCACATCTTCCTTTACAAAGTACAAGGACTTCAGCACAACCAAGACCATCACCTTCAAGCCTCAGACTGCAACTACCTACGTTCTCAGAACAAAGGTCAAGGACGCAAGAGGAGTAGTGGTCAATAAGGACATCACCCTGAAGGTAACCAAGAAGCTTTCCAACACTTCAAAGCTTTCTGCGACTACCGTAACTCTTGGCAACAGCGTTACAATGACAGGCTCCGCTACCGGCGGCACCAGCCCCTACAAGTACGCGCTGTTCTTCAAGAAGGCCGGTCAGACCACCTTCACGAAGTATAAGGATTTCAGCACCACCAAGACCATCACCTTCAAGCCTGCAAGCGCAACAACCTACACCATCAGAACCAAGGTCAAGGACGCAAAGGGCGCAGTTGCTTATAAGGACATTACCCTGAAGGTAACCAAGAAGCTTGCAAACACCTCTAAGCTTTCCGCTACTGCTGTAACTCTCGGCAACAGTGTTACAATGACAGGCGCAGCAACCGGCGGCACCAGCCCCTACAAGTACGCTCTGTTCTTCAGAAAGTACGGCACAACTACCTTTACAAAGTATAAGGACTTCAGCACAACCAAGACCATCACCTTCAAGCCTCAGAGCGCAACTACCTACGTTCTCAGAGCTAAGGTCAAGGATGCAAAGGGCGCAGTTGCTAACAAGGACTTCACCGTAAAGGTAACCAAGAAGCTTGCAAACACCTCTAAGCTTTCCGCTACTACTGTAACTCTCGGCAACAGTGTTACGATGACAGGCGCTGCAACAGGCGGCACCAGCCCCTACAAGTACGCTCTGTTCTTCAGAAAGTACGGTACTTCAACCTTTACAAAGTATAAGGACTTCAGCACAACCAAGACCATCACCTTCAAGCCCGCAACCGCAACAACCTACATCCTGAGAACCAAGGTAAAGGATGCAAAGGGCGCAGTTGCTTACAAGGACTTCACCGTAAAGGTAAACAAGAAGCTTGCCAACACTTCCAAGCTTTCCGCAACTACCGTAACTCTCGGCAACAGCATTACTATGACAGGCGCTGCAACAGGCGGCACCAGCCCCTACAAGTACGCTCTGTTCTTCAAGAAGTCAGGCCAGACCACCTTTACAAAGTATAAGGATTTCTCAACCACCAAGACCATCACCTTCAAGCCTGCAAGTGCAACCACCTATACCCTGAGAACCAAGGTAAAGGATGCAAAGGGCGCAGTTGCCTATAAGGACTTCACCCTCAAAGTAACCAATGCTATGACGACCACCTTCAAGATCTCTGCTTCAGTTGTTCAGCTGGGCAAGACCGTGACCGTCACTGCTACAACTACCGGCGGCAAATCTCCCTATCAGACAGCTCTGTTCTTCAAGAAGCCCGGAGCAACCACCTTCACTCAGTATAAGGGCTACGCTTCCACAAACTCTATCGTATTCAAGCCCGCAAGCGTAGGTACCTATTTTCTCAGAGCCAAGGCAAAGGATGCCGCAGGCACCGTAAGAATGAAAGACTTTACTCTTAAGGTAGTAAAGGCTCTCGTAAATAACTCCACAGTTTCCGCAACAAGCGCCAAGGTCGGCACATCAGTTACCGTAAAGGGCGTAGCAACAGGAGGCACATCACCCTATCAGTATGAGATCGCTTATATGCTCAGCAGCGGATCAAGCTACAAGGTCGTTAAGTCCTACAGCACAACCGCATCTGCCAGCATCAAGCCCACCGCATCAGGCACCTATGTCGTTCGCGTAAAGGTCAAGGATGCAAACGGCTTTGTTACAACCAAGTATCTCAGCGTCAAGTTCACTGCCTGATAAGACATGACATTATTTCGGATTACGGCATGATCGCCTGATGTATCGTCTGATATGACGGTGATACAAAAGTTAACCCCGCACCGCCCTTTGGGAAAATTCCCGGAGGGCGGTGCTTTGTGTGTGTTTTCGCTTTATCTGGCATTTCAAACCTGACTTCTGTTAATACTGAACTCCCATTTTGACAGGAGTTTGCATGAGATGGTATCTGTTCGTATGCACAGATGGGCACCGCCCGGGGCTGTGTCTTTTCCGATTAAAAGTGTCAGCATTAATCGGTAAACAGTATAAGAGCAGACAAAGTCTGCTTTTGACAGTGCATCAGCGCGTCGGAGTCTGCATGAGACGTCATCTTCTGAGATTATGTGCAAATGTGGGAAGCATTTTGCGGTGCCTATCTGATCAAAAGTGTCTGCTTTTATTCAGAAAGCAAGATCACTGATAGAGTCGTGTGTGATTCAGTAAGAAAATATAGAAATAATAATGTATAAATCTGAATATACTTTGTTGTTGATTTATACAATAATAGGATTAAAAGTGCACAAATAGGTGTGCAATATATTGAAATCAGATCTGAGATGTGCTATAATCAAGAATGGAAAGGAGCGTGGTGCTCATGTACACTAAAAGATTCAAAGGAATAATAAGCATTTTTTTATCACTCATGATACTTGCGGGGGCGGTGACCATCGGTACCGTCACAGCCAGCGCAGCAACAGCAATTTCTGTAAAGATCGCAAAACTGACCCGCAGGTATTCGGATGCAATGGATGTCCTTACAATGATAAACCAGTACCGTACCAGTATGGGAAGAAGCTCTCTTGTAATGGACTCGGGGTATCTTGAGAACGCAATGGTTAGAGCCGCCCAGCTTTCGCTTTATGCTTCCGAGGATTGTCCGGACGGTCAGAGCGGTCTCCGTTACATTACCGGCGCCAGCGACGGCGGCCAGATAGTCAGCTATAACGTCCGGAGCTTTTCTGCAATGCTCAATGATATGAAGAACAATACTGATTCTGACAGTATCCTTCTGGCAACAAACTACAACTCTGTAGGTGTCGGTGTAATAACCGTAAACAGCTACAAGTTTGTATGTGTTCTGGCTTCTTCAAAGACGCCTTCTGCTGTTTCGGACTCTGTTCTTGCCCAGTCGGGGGTAGAGACGGAGCAGGAGGTCAAGGTCCTTCCGGAGCATCTGTCAGAACTCGGTCCTGCATATTCTGACGGCTATGGTGCCTACTGCGGAAGCAGTATCGATGCTTTTGTGAAGGTGAGGAACCAGAGACTGCCGGAAGTAAGTGTTTACCTCACATCGTATAACGCAAGCGTCAGTTTTTCTCCCGACGGGGTATTCCAACTGAAGAACGGACGCGCCCTCGCGGTCAGCCCCGGTGAAACCGTGATGAAGATATCCTATAACAACGGCGCACTGTCCGCTTCCTGCCGTATCAAGGCTGTGGGAAAATCCTTCAGTACCTGCCAGTTCCCCCAGATACCCGACCAGATCTATACCGGATCCCCCATAAAGCCCAAGCTGGTGATCCAGGATCAGAACGGGAATACCATGGTGCTGGGAACCGACTTTTCCGTGACCTATGAAAATAATACCAACATCGGCGTCGCAACGGTACACATCACCGGAAAGGGCGTTTACGCCGGTGAAAAAAAGGATATCAAGTTCAATATCATATCGGGAGGAAGCAATCCTGACGATTACTTCGGCGTGACTATTCAGGCCTCGATGACCACACTCTCTGTGGGACAGTCCGTAAAGCTCAGCGCAGTGGCAACCGGCGGTACAAAACCAGTCACCTATACCTTCAGCTACTCGCCCTACAGCGCTTCATCCTGGAAGACAATTACATCCTCCACCACGAGCTACTGCACCTTCAAGCCCACCGAAGCAAGGGCGTACAATGTTCGTGTCAGCGCAAAGGACAGTAAAGGCCGTACAGCCTCACAGACCACTCTGATATCTGTAAGCGAGCCTCTCAAGGTGACGGCATCATTCTCACCCAAAACTCCCGGAAAGGGTTCTTCCGTAAAGATCAGCACTGTCGCAACAGGCGGCGTAAAACCCCTTACCTATGCTTATCTTGTAAAAAAGCCTTCAGATACAAAGTGGCTCTATATCAAGGACTACTCCGCAGCTACCACCGTGACTTATAAGCCTTCCGTTGAGGGTACATATCAGCTTTGCGTCAAAGTCAAGACTGCATCCGGAACGATCTCGAAACAGTTCCTTGACATGAAGGTCAAGGGTACTGCGCTTACAAACAAGTCCACTATTTCAAAAACCTCCGCCTACCTTGGCGAATCGGTCAAACTGAAAGCCGTTGCATCGGGAGGAACTGCGCCATATAAATACGCATTTGCATTCAAGAGAGCATCCTCAGAGGGTTATACCACAGCGCAGGCCTTCGGTTCCCAGGACTACTATGTGTTCACACCCCAGGCAAAGACCACATACAGCCTGTGCGTTATGGTGAAGGATGCCTCGGGCATAATAGAGAAAAAGTATTTTACCCTTAAGGTCTACTCGAAGCTTATAAACAACTCAAAAGTATCGGCCAGTCTTATCAACCCCGGAAAGACGCTCAGAATGACTGCCGCAGCATCCGGAGGAGCCGGTGAATATACCTACGCCTTCTACTTCAAGAAGTATACATCCACCGATCTGGTCTGTTACAGGTCTTTCTTCACAACAAAGACCGTAGATCTTACTCTCAGGGAAAAGGCAAGGTATGTTATCCGCATCAAAGTAAAGGATAAAGCGGGAAATGTCACAAACAAAGATTTTATTGTCCGTGTCGCTGACCCGCTGAAAAACACTGCCACTGTTTCTGCCACTTCCGTGACTGCAGGAAAGAGTATAAAGGTCAGCTGCTCAGCATCCGGCGGCGTTGCGCCCTATGAATATGCAGTCTACTACATGAAGCCCGGAACGGACTACTTCTATAATGTCAGCGATTACAGCTCATTAAAGACAAGAACGGTCAATATTGCATACAAAGGAAGGTATACACTCCGCATTAAAGTCAAGGACAGCATCGGACAGGTCGTCAACAAGGACATCTATGTTACCGGTAAATGACGAAGGAGGTAATCGGAAAGCACACTCATCACTCGTGTTGGGTGTGCTTTTTTTCAAGGGGACAGGATACCTTCTTTGCCGCTGTAATGTAAACAACTTTACGGGTACAAGGGAGAAGGTCCTTTTTTCAGGGATGAAGATTTTGATGACCGGAAAAATCCTGATGCTTTGCGGGTTTAGCACAGCGGGTGACAGAGGACTCCGGCACGGATCCCTGAGGAACCGCATGACTATATGTGAAGTAATATGCTTTACAGAAAAACGTTTTGGAACAGGCTGCTATTGGGACTGAAGTTCACTTTCTGTATGTCAATATTTTCCATCTATTCTTTGTTTATTGTACACGAATGACGATGCGTATATTTGTGTAATCATACAATTTTTATTAATAATCATGATAAAAATGGATTTTTTACAAAAAATAATTTACAAAGCGTTAATTTTGATGTAATATTATATTAAATAATTGCGTAATTTTGCGCTATTTTTTCAACCAATCAACATCTATATTAATAAGGAGGTCGATGCGTAAGCTTTATAACACCTGTCCGAATAATCAACTCAAAACCAGACACAGAAAGAAGGAATACGATGTTCACAAAAACAAAAAGCTTTTTCAAAAAAGCGCTGGGTACCGTTCTTTCGGCAGCCTGCCTGTTTTCGGGAACGGCGGTAGCCAGCACGATCGTTACTTCGACTGCTGTAGGAGTATCTGCTGCAGGGGATCAGGGCGGAGCAACATTCTCATGGGATAACGCGACAGTTTATTTCCTGCTGACCGACCGTTTCTATAACGGCAACACCAGCAACGACAACAGCTACGGGCGTAACTGTAACGCAAGCGGCACCCCCGTAAGCGGTTGGTCAAAGGAAGCCGCTTTCCAGGGCGGTGACTTCGCAGGTATCACCAAAAAGATCAATGACGGTTATTTTACAAATCTCGGCGTAAATGCTATCTGGCTGTCCGCTCCCTATGAGCAGATCCACGGCTACATTGTCGGCGGCGACGGCAACCCTTCGTTCGCACACTATTCATACCACGGCTACTATGTACTCGACTACACGGAGCCGGATCTCAACTTCGGTACAAGAGAAGAATTTGCAACCATGGTTGAAACCGCTCATCAGAATGGCATCCGTATCGTTCTTGATATCGTTATGAACCACGCCGGATACCAGTCACTTGCCGATATGTCGGAATTTGGCTTCGGTCCTCTCAAGAGCGGCTGGGACAGCTACTACTATGCACATCAGAACGTTAAAAACGAGCTTTACCACGGCTACATCGACTATAACGGCAGCAACGCTCAGAGCGAATGGGCCAAGTGGTGGGGCTCTGACTGGATCCGTTGCGGTCTGGCAGGATACACTCCCGGTAATGACGATGATGATATCGATAAGAACCTTGCATCACTTCCCGACTTCAAGACGGGTTCAAACACACAGGTAGGTATTCCCGACTTCCTGAAGCGTAAATGGCAGAAGGAAGGCACATACGATGCAAAAATCTCAAAGTACGGCAGCAGCAACACCGTAAGAGGCTATATCATAAGCTGGCTGAGCGATTGGGTAAGAACCTACGGTATCGACGGCTTCCGCTGTGATACCGCAAAGCACGTTGAGCTGTCAGCCTGGAACGAGCTGAAGCAGTCCGCTAAGTCCGCTCTTAAGGAATGGCGTCAGAACAACCCCTCAAAGCCCGGCGCAGACTGGACAGATGAATTCTGGATGACTGGTGAATGCTGGGGTCACAAGGCAGAGAAGAGCCCGTACTTTACAACAGGCGGATTCGACTCCATGATCAACTTTGAGTTTACAGGCGTCGGCTCAAGTAATACACCGGCAGCGGGCTCTGTTGACGGTGTTTACAGCAGATATGCTACAGCCTTCAACAATGATCCTCAGTTTAACATGCTGACATATCTCGCCTCCCATGATACATCGCTCATAAAGGGCGACAGAAAAAATGCAGGCTCATTCCTGCTGATGTGTCCGGGCGGCGTTCAGATCTACTACGGCGATGAGATCAACCGTCCTGTATGCCAGGTAAACTCTGACTCTGATGACGGCGCCGGCCACAAGTGGAGAAGCTTCATGAACTGGGACAGCATGGATCAGGGTATACTTTCTCACTGGCAGAAGCTCGGTCAGTTCAGAAACAACCATCTCTCCGTGGGCGCAGGTCAGCATCAGCTTATCTCGGCTTATGACTCAACAAACGGCTACACCTTCGCAAGAACCTATTCAAAGGGCGATATCGACGACAAGATCGTTGCAACTCTCTTTGCTTCCCCCAACACTCAGGTTACAATTAATGTAAACGGTATTTTTGCTGAGGGTACAGAGATCACAAACTTCTATGACGACACAACCGCAAAGGTTTCAGGCGGCAAGGTCACCTTCAACTCCGGCGCAAACGGCACTATCCTTCTTCAGGAGCCGGCCGGCAAGAAGGGAAGAGTCAATGTAACACATATCAATCAGGATACCGGCTCTACCATCAAGACCGAAGTTCTTTCCGGTCTGGTAGGCGACAGCTACACCGCTACTCCTCTCTCAACAGAGGGCTATACCGTAGCAAGGACCGAAGGTCAGACCACCGGTACATATTCCGAGACCGAAGCTACCGTGACCTTCTACTACACCTTCGACAGCAGCAACTACGGTTATATTGTTACCAAACACGTTGACAGCGCCGGCGCAGAGCTTGCCGAATCCGTCACAACCGTCGGAAAGGTGGGTTCAAGCTACACCACCGAGCCTGTTGACATCAAGGACTATGAAGTAGACCTTACAAAGTCTACCAACATTTCCGGTACCGTCAAGTCTGGTACCACGACCGCTACATACGTCTATAACTATGTAGAACCCACAAACGCAAAGGTACACTACTACAATGCAAACGGCTGGTCTACAGTCAATATGTATGCGTACACAGGCGACGGCGCAACCGCTACTCAGCTTCTCGGCGCATGGCCCGGCAAGGCAATGACCCAGGAGAGCAACGGCTGGTTCGTGTGTGAGGTCCCGGATGTTGAGACCTGCCGTGTACTCTTCAACGCAGGCGCAAACGGTCCTCAGGAACCCGGTCAGGAGGTTCCCGGCTATGAGGTCACCGGCGAGGTATGGCTCAAGGACGGCAAGGCTACATCTGCAAGCAAGGTCACCGTTCTTTACACCAGCACCGACGGCAAGACCCTTGGCACAGAGATCCTTAAGGGCGTTTCCGGCGATACCTATCAGACCACCGCAAAGGAATTCAGCGGTTATAAGCTCAAGACTACTCCCGACAACGCAACAGGCACCTATGGTGCTACTGCCGTAACCGTCACCTATGTCTATGAGCCTCTCAATCCCGTAGATCCTCTTACAAACAACTCGACCATCTCCGCTCAGAGCGCAAAGCTCAACGCAAGCGTTACCGTGACCGGCGCTGCAGCAGGCGGTACAGCTCCCTATCAGTACGCTTACTACTCCAAGGGCTCCGACGGTTCCTGGACAACTGTCAAGGATTTCTCTGACGCAACCTCATGCAGCGTCAAGATGACCTCCGAAGGCACCATGAAGGTCAAGGTCACCGTAAAGGATTCCGAAGGCAGCACTGCTGACAAGGAATTCAGCGTTACCGTTTCAGGCGACAATCCCGAAGCCCTTGTAAACAACTCCACACTTTCAGCTTCCACCGTAGCAGCCAACAATGCAGTATATGTAAAGTGCGCTGCTTCCGGCGGCAAGAGCCCCTACAGCTTTGCAGTATACTACAAGGCTCCCGGCGATTCTGCATATTCAAACAAGCTGCAGGATTATTCTACCAACGCAAACGTTAAGTTTGTTCCCACAGCTTCCGGTACCCACGCTATCAGAGTTTCCGTAAAGGATTCCGCAGGCACCGTTGAGCTCAAGTACCTCACACTCAAGGTTACTGAACCTCCCCAGAAGCTTGTCAACAATTCCACAGCTTCCGCAACCAGCATCAAGCTGGGTGCAAGCGTTACCCTTAACTTCGCCGCATCAGGCGGTACAACTCCTTACTACTTTGCCGTATACTACAAGAAGACCGGCATGTCCGGTTATTCCCTGACAAAGGATTATGACACTGCCAGGTCTTATGTCTTTACTCCCAAGTCAGCAGCAGACTACAGCTTCAAGATCAGAGTTATGGATACTGCCGGCACTACTGTTGACAAGTACATCACCGTAAAGGTCATCAACAGCCTGGTCAACAAGTCCACCATCAGCTCAGAGACTGTTCAGCTCGGCAAGACCGTTACCATTACCGGCGCAGCATCAGGCGGCACAACTCCTTACCAGTATGCTCTGTCCTTCAGAAGATACGGTACCTCTTCCTTTACTCAGTACAAGGGCTTCAGCACCACCAAGACTATCACCTTCAAGCCCGCTGTAAAGACTACCTACGTTCTTCGCTCAAGTATCAAGGATTCTTCCGGCAAGGTTGCAACCAAGGACTTTACCGTAAAGGTCACCCCTGCTCCTCTGGTAAATAACTCAAAGGCTGCAGCATCAGCCATCACTCTTGGCAAGACCGTCAAGATCACCTTTGCTGCATCAGGCGGCACAACACCCTATAAGTACGCTCTGTTCTTCAAGAAGGCAGGACAGTCCACCTTCACTCAGTACAGAGGCTACAGCACCACCGCTACCGCTTCCTTCAAGCCCCAGTCCGCTACCACCTATACCCTCAGGACCAAGGTCAAGGACAACGACGGCAAGGTTACAAACAAGGATCTCACCCTTAAGGTGACAAAGCCCCTTACCAACGTTTCAAAGCTTTCTGCAACTACCGTTACTCTCGGCAAGAGCATCACAATGACAGGCGCAGCTACAGGCGGCACAAGCCCCTACAAGTACGCTCTGTTCTTCAAGAAGGCAGGACAGTCCAGCTTTACAAAGTATAAGGACTTCAGCACCACCAAGACCATCACCTTCAAGCCTCAGGCCGCAACCACCTATACCATGAGAACCAAGGTTAAGGACAGCAAGGGCACAGTTGCTTATAAGGACATCACCCTCAAGGTAGTGAAGCCCCTTACCAATACTTCAAAGGCTTCCGCAACTACCCTTACTCTGGGCAAGACCCTGACTATCACAGGTTCTGCAACAGGCGGCGTAACTCCCTACAAGTATGCTCTGTTCTTCAGAAAGTACGGTACTTCCACATTTACAAAGTATAAGGACTACAGCACAACCAAGACCATCTCCTTCAAGCCCATGACCGCAACAACCTACATCCTCAGAACAAAGGTAAAGGACAACAGAGGTATCGTTGCCAATAAGGATATCACCGTCAAGGTTGTAAAGCCCCTTACCAACACTTCTAAGGCTTCCGCTGCTTCCATTACACTGGGTAAGAGCCTGACCATCACAGGTTCTGCAACAGGCGGCGTAACACCCTACAAGTACGCTCTGTACTTCAGAAAGTACGGAACCTCCACCTTCACAAAGTTCAAGGATTACAGCACTACCAAGTCCATCACCTTCAAGCCCCTGAGCGCAACAACCTACATCCTCAGAGTCAAGGTTAAGGACAACAGAGGCGTTGTAGCCAACAAGGACATCACCGTAAAGGTACTCAAGCCCCTTAAGAACACCTCCACCGTTTCCGCGACCTCTCTCAAGCTGGGCAACTCCCTGACTGTTACAGGTTCCGCAACTGGCGGCGCAACTCCCTATCAGTATGCGCTGTTCTTCAAGAAGGGCAATGACTCCAGCTTCACTCAGTACAAGGCATTAAGCTCTACAAACAAGATCACCTTCAAGCCCGCTTCCGCTACCACCTATACCCTGAGAACCAAGGTCAAGGACGGCAGAGGAGTAGTTGCCCTGAAGGATTATACCGTAAAGGTAACAAAGTAATGCTCATCTGAGTACAGCTCAGAACACAAACAAAAACGGCACAGCGCAAGCTGTGTCGTTTTTTTGTCGGCATGGCGGTTCGCATGAGCAGACAGACTATGATTGTCAAAAGGCATATTTATGTGGCTTTGGAAAAATGTGAAATGGTCATAACGAAAGTGACATGAAGTCAAAAAAGGACCGGAAAGCTCCGGCCCTTTTGGTCTGTGTAAATATACTATTCTCCCTCCAGCATTACCTTCAGCATCCCTTCACGGTTGTTGATGAATGATCTTGTGATCCGGTAGTTGTCGGTCTCTTCATAGCTGCAGGGATGTATCCGGTTCCCCTCAAATGATAGAATATCGGCGCCGGGCAGCCCCAGGAGAATAGGGGAGTGGGTCACTATAAAAAACTGGGAGCCTTCTTTTGCGCTGCGGTACAGCTCGATCAGCAGGGAAAGCTGACGCTGAGGGGACAATGCGGCTTCCGGCTCGTCAAGGAAGAACAGACCATTCTTGACAAAGTTATTCTGTATAACTGAGAAGAAGCTTTCACCATGTGATTGTTCGTGATAAAATTGTGGTCTTCCTCCAGGCATACGGCTGTATTCATCCTCCTTTGTCGCCACATTGTAAAAGCTCTCCGCCCGCAGGAAATAACCCCATTTTGCTCTGCGGTATCCCTTTACAAGGGTCAGGGCCTCGTGCAGTTCTGAATGTGAATCGAAGGTTGAAAAGTCGTAATTCATGGTTCCGCCTTCCGGGTTGAAGCCGTAGGAAACTGCCATGGCTTCAAGAAGGGTGGACTTTCCGCTGCCGTTTTCGCCGACAAAAAACGTTACCGGACTTCTGAAATCCACAGAATCCGTCCCTTTCAGTGATCTGATCCTTTTTACATAGCTTCTGCCAGCCACCTTATCCCAATGAATGATAAGCGATTTGATATACAGAGGACTCATAGTACCACTCCCTTTTGTCACAAGCGGCCGTTATTCCGTCTGTATATATTTTATCCCTGGGGATGTGTAAATTCCGGTACATCATGCGCCGCAAATCAACAGTCAGATGCGGTACAAACAGCAAATAAGCTCCGGTTCACTCCGACAGCTTGGCTTCAGCTTTTTTCATAAAGCTCTCCGATCTTACAGCAAAGCGCTCGTGGGTCCCTTTTGCAATGAGTCCGGCGTTGTCGCAGGCTGTCACCTCAAAAACATATCGTCTTCCGTCGATCTCGGTAAGACAGGCAGTGGCCGTGATCTGCGCTCCAAGGGGACTCGCGCTGACATGGCTTATGTTCATCATTGTTCCCACGGTGGTCACTCCATCATCTATAAACGGTTCCAGAACCATGCAGGCTGCCTTTTCTGCCAGCGCGACCACTGCGGGTGTCGCAAAGACAGGCAGACTTCCGCTTCCCATCTCTGCGGCGGTGTTGTGCCTGTCAACAATTGTGGACGCTTCTGCTTTTGCTCCGGTCATTAATTCTTTCATAAAGATTCTCCCTTCGGTATGTAAGATTCCTATACAGACTGGTCTCAGGCGGAATTTTTTTGTTTTATTGCCGCCTTGATTATCGGGTCCCATGCTGTTATAATGGTTGGTGGAATATAGTATAACACATTTTACGTCTGAAATAAATACACGGTAATGCTTATGCACGGAAATCAATTTCTCCGGTAAGCTCTTTGGGGAAAATCCCTTTCCTGAAACCACTGAAATATGTTATAAGAATAAATCGTACGTAAATGAAATGAGCAGGAATTTTAGTTGTCCTGTTTTGAAATTTTTCTATGTTAGTTTTAGAAACGTAAAAGGAGGCGGCAAAATGGCGGCAGCCCGAAAAAGAAAAGGTATTGATGAAACTCCAAAACAAAGGCCCCGGATACATACTATTGATGAGCTGAGGGGTTTTGCGATATTCTGTATGATATTCTTCCACGCCTTTTATTCAATAGGTTACTTTTTCCATTGGGAGTGGGGTATTAAGGCGGTTGAGTTTTTCAGTCCGGCCGAGCCGTTTTTTGCGGGAGGGTTTATAATAATATCCGGAATAGCCTGCAATCTGAGCCATTCAAACCTTGAAAGAGGAGTAAAGCTTGCCCTTATTGCCGCAGCGGTGACGATAGTTACGCGTCTTGTCCTGGGCAGGGAGGATATGATCTGGTTCGGCATACTGCACATGCTTGCCTGCGGAATGATCCTGTACGGACTTACCAACAAATACCTGAAGCTGATACCCTCATGGCTTGGTATACTAATCAATGTTCTGCTTTTTATCTTTACATACAACATTACAAGTCATACGCTGGGCATACCCTTTTTGTTCACCATCAACCTGCCTGACGGTCTTTACAGCACACCTTACCTGTTTATGTTCGGACTTCCGGACAAGTATTTCAGCTCCAGCGATTATTTCCCCCTGATACCGTGGATGTTCCTGTTTTTTGCCGGAGCGTTCCTGGGACGCATCGGCATCACACACAGGTTCCCGAAATTCATGTTCAAAAAACGTCTTTCATTCTTCGGACTTATGGGCCGCCATTCACTGCTGATATACATAGCACACCAGCCGGTTATTTTCCTGCTCTGTTATGCCGTTCAGGGTGCCATGAGCATGTTTACACATTAGAGAACCTCATTAATACATCAAAAAAGCTCCGATGTCTGTCGGAGCTTTTGTTTTTATATTATCCGGATCCGTTCGGGGACCCTATGTATCTGTCTGTGCCGGAAACGTAAGAACACCATTACGGAGATGATCTTGATAATTCTGACGGCTTTTTTTTACTTCCGTCTTTACAAAAATCACGCGGTTTGGCGGCTTTTCCGGCGGGATGTGTCCCGTAACGTTCGGCTGTTCAGTGAGTTACAGGATCAGTCAAGAAAATCCTTCAGCTTCTTGCTGCGGCTGGGATGGCGGAGCTTGCGCAGTGCCTTTGCCTCGATCTGACGGATACGCTCACGGGTGACGTTGAATACCTCGCCCACCTCTTCAAGAGTGCGGGAACGTCCGTCTTCAAGTCCGAAGCGCAGTCTGAGCACCCTTTCCTCCCGGGGAGTAAGGGTAGAAAGCACATCTGAGAGCTGTTCCTTGAGGAGAGTGTGTGAAGCTGCATCCTGGGGTGCGGGAGCGTCGTCGTCGGGGATGAAGTCGCCAAGATGGCTGTCCTCCTCTTCGCCGATGGGGGTTTCAAGGGAAACAGGCTCCTGAGCCACACGGATTATCTCACGGATCTTGTCTGTGGGCATTCCGATGACTTCGGAGATCTCTTCGGCTGTGGGCTCATGACCGTTCTGATGAAGGAGCTGGCTGGATACCTTTTTCACCTTGTTGATAGTCTCTACCATGTGAACGGGGATACGGATGGTCCTTGCCTGGTCCGCAATGGCACGGGTTATTGCCTGACGTATCCACCATGTGGCGTAGGTGGAGAATTTGAAGCCCTTTGTGTAGTCGAACTTCTCAACAGCCTTGATAAGACCAAGGTTGCCCTCCTGAATAAGGTCAAGGAACTGCATGCCACGTCCAAGATAGCGCTTTGCAATGCTGACGACAAGTCGCAGGTTGGCTTCGGAAAGACGCTTTTTCGCCGCAACGTCACCGTCTGAAATGCGTATTGCAAGATCAAGCTCCTCGTCGGGGCTGAGGAGGGGAACACGTCCGATCTCCTTAAGATAGATCTTTACGGGGTCGTCGATGGCAATATTCTCTACAACCGGCTCGCTGTCGCTGTCGTCGGTTATTTCGCCGTCCTCCGCAATGGCCGTAAGAGCCACGTCGTCCAGCATGATGTCGTCAAGAGTCTCCACGATCTCAACACCGTTTGTTTCAAGGGTGTCGTAGAATCTTTCAAGCTGTTCGGGGTCGATGTCCATTTCGCCGATGGCGTCAAGGATCTCCTTGTTGGTGAGCTGACCCTTTGATTTGCCAAGCTCCATAAGGTCCTTAAGTACTGTTCTTTTGTCGGGTTGTGCTGCTCCTATCATTGA
This sequence comes from Acutalibacteraceae bacterium, assembly GCA_045221075.1. Taxonomy (GTDB): domain Bacteria; phylum Bacillota; class Clostridia; order Oscillospirales; family Acutalibacteraceae; genus UBA1213. The sequence continues at coordinate 12,270 of JBGUWL010000013.1, read as the reverse complement.
TAGTACCTCCTGTCATTGTTTGCGGCTCCGATGATACCTTACCGGCGCTGTGATGTACCCAGGCATCCGGCGGTACGGCGGGCTTTTCCTTTGTTTCTTATTTCTTTTTTTTCTTCATTTCGGCAAGCTGTCTCATCAGCGTGTCGGTATCGGCCTCTGCGATCTGCTGTGGGGTCATCCTTCCGGCTTCCTCTCTCAGCACGCCGATGTAGTCACGGGCTGCCGAGGCCGGGTCGTTCTCACGGGGGTGAGAGGCAAGCATTGCTGCGATCCGGCTCATCTCCTCGTCGGAAAACTCGCCTGAAATATCGGTAAGGGTAAAGTCATAACCCTTGTCGGCCCGCTCTTTGAGAGTCTGATATATCTTCCGGTCAAAGGCGGTGATGAATGTGTCCGGAGAAAGTGTCCTGAATATCTCCGGCGCTATATCAATGTTTGTCATGATCAGGGCGATCAGGGCTTCTTCCGCCGCCGCCGCCCTGAGCTTGTAGCGCTTTTCGGTGTTTACCCTGTCGTTCTGGGCGGAAAGCTCGGTGCGCAGACGGCGCTGGCGGTCCTGGGCGGCTGCTTTTGAATCCCGCCTGAGGAACCTGTTTATCTGCTGTTCAAGGGCGCTTCTGGAAATATTGTATTCCTCCGACAGCCGGGAGATATATACATCCCGTTCGATGCTGTTGTCAAGTGAAGCGAGGAGCTTTGCGGCTTCGGTAAGAAACTCCACCCGCTGCTCGGTGTTTTCGGTATTGTATCTGCCCTGCAGGCTGAGCAGACGGTAATCAATGTCGTTGCCTGTCTTTTCAAGAAGAAGTCTGAACCGTCCTGCGCCCTGACTGCCGTATGAGCGGATGAACTCGTCGGGATCCTTTCCGTTGGGGACGGTGAGTATCTTTATGTTCAGACCTGTGGGACGGAGTATGGAAATTGCCCGGGCGGTGGCCTTCTGACCGGCCTCATCCGCGTCGTAGCATATCACCACTTCGTCGCAGTAACGCTTGATGATAGTGGCCTGCTCCTGAGTCAGAGCCGTGCCGAGGGTCGCTACGGTATTTTCAAATCCCGCCTGATGGAGCGCTATCACGTCCATATATCCCTCCACCAGTATAAGCTGACCGTTGGCCTTGTTTTTTGCAAAGCGCAGGGCAAAGAGATTGCGGCTCTTGTTGAACACCGGTGTCTCGGATGTGTTGAGATACTTGGGCTTTATGTCGGACATTATCCTGCCGCCAAAGCCGATGACGTTTCCCCTCAGGTCTATGATGGGGAACATCACCCTGTCGGAGAATCTGTCGAAGGGATAGCCCCGCTTTGATTCGTTTGCAAGGTTTGCCTGTATAAGCTCGGCGCCGGAAAAACCCTTGTTTCTGAGGTGGTTCACCAGCTCAAAGCGTGACTTTGGGGAATAACCCAGCCCGAAGTGTATTATGGTCTTTTCCGTCAGTCCCCGCCCTCTCAGGTATTCCAGGGCTTCCTGACCTTCCGGTGAATACAGCTGTTTGTGATAAAATCGCGCCGCCTCACGGTTGGCCTCGTATATTCTTGTCTTAAGAGCGGCAAGACCTTCATTGTAGTTTTCCTCAGGAACGGAAAGCCCCGCTCTCTGGGCAAGGAACCGTACCGCCTCAACATAGTCAAGATTCTCTATCCTTCTGATAAAGCTGATGACGTCGCCACCGACTCCGCACCCGAAGCAGTGATAGAATCCGTTTTCGGGTGAAACGCTGAAGGAGGGGGATTTTTCGTTATGAAAGGGGCAAAGTCCCATGAGCGTACGTCCGGATTTTTTCAGCGTCACGTATGAGGATATCACATCCGCAATGCTGCAGCGGGATTTAAGCTCCTGTATGAATTCCTGTGGTATGGCCATGGCTTTCCTCCTTTCCTGTTTTGTCCTTTTGCTCCGTCAGCTCAGCTTCCATGCGCCGGGAATGAAAAGCTCACGGAATTTTTCCGTTGCGTAGTGGTCTGTCATACCTGAAATATAATCGCACACCGCCCGTTCAACTCCCTCGTTCTCCGCAACGGACATAAGCTCACGGGGGAGAAGGTCGCAGTGCTTTACAAAATATGTATACAAAAGCCCGATGAACTCGGGGACCTTTTTTTCTTCGTGTTTTGCGTAATCGTTGGAATATACGCTGTCGAACATGAATTTGTGCAGCCTGTCAAAGACCTGCTGTACAGGCTCGGACATCCTCAGCTCGCTGCCCTTTGTGTTGTGTATCACGGACATGACCATGTTGTTTATGCGGGAGGTGGTGGTGCTGCCAAGTATATTTACAATATCCTTTGGTATATCGCTGCCGCCGATAACTCCGGCCCGCACGGCGTCGTCAATGTCGTGATTGATATAGGCGATCCTGTCGGCGAGGCGGACGATGCGCCCCTCCATGGTGTCGGCCTCCTTGCCCCTTGTATGGCAGAGTATGCCGTCACGGGTCTCGAAGGTGAGGTTCAGTCCCTGCCCGTTTTTTTCAAGCTTGTCCACAACCCTCAGACTCTGCTCATAATGGCGGAAGCCCTCGGGATAAAGCTCGCTCAGTGCTCTTTCTCCCGCATGACCGAAGGGGGTATGTCCGAGGTCATGGGCAAGGGAGATCGCTTCCGTCAGGTCCTCGTTGAGCCGCAGCGCCCTTGCAATGGTGCGGGCGATCTGGGCTACTTCAAGAGTGTGGGTGAGCCGGGTGCGGTAGTGGTCGCCCTCCGGAGACAGAAAGACCTGGGTCTTGTGCTTCAGCCGGCGGAAGGACTTGCAGTGGATTATCCTGTCACGGTCACGCTGAAAATCCGTGCGGACAGGGCATTTTTCCTCCGGTCTTGGTCTGCCCTTTGAATTCCGTGAAAGACAGGCAAAGGGAGAGAGTGTCTGTTCCTCGATCATTTCGGTCTGTTCTCTTATCAGCAAGCCGATCACCGCCTTTCGGGTTATTTATTTGGTGAGGTCTTACGGTAAATAGACCAGCTTGAGCCGGTAGCGAAGGTCCTTTGCGTACCGCGCTGCAGCGGCACCTTTGCTTGTATGTATGGTCAGTTCGGGACAACCCTTGAATATATCCTTTCCCATGTTGGTAACGGTCTTTGGAACAGTAATATCCTTAAGAGCGGCACACCCAGAAAAAGCGTTCCTGCCGATGGTATGGAGATGATCTGAGATGGTGACGCTTTCGAGCATGGCACAGCCTTCAAATGCACTTTCCTCGATGGAAAGAACACTGTCGGAAATGAATACCCGCTTCAGAGACGAACAGTTTTTGAAGGATTCCGCACGGAGTACGCTGACCATTTCAGGGATATGAATGTACTGCAAAAGCCTGCATCCGAAGAAAGCCTGCGGACCGATACTTCTGACAGTGGAAGGGAAGGAGATGTTCATCAACGTGATACAGTCCTTGAAAGCCGCAGAACCAATGGCATTAAGCTGCGGAGGAAGAGAAATCTCCGACAGGGAAACGCAGCCTTCAAAGACATTGTCTCCGATGTAGATAAGATTGTCGGGGAGTATGATATTTCTCAGGTGAACACAGCCTGCAAAGGTCTTGCTGTCAAGGTTCTGTATCCCGAAAGAAAGTTCGGCTGACTCCAGAAACTGACAGCCCATAAAGCACTCTTTTCCTATGGTCAGAACACTGCGCGGCAGAGAAATATGCTGAATAGAAGTTCCTGCAAAAGCGCCTTCTGCTATTGAGGTGACAGGCTTGTCATTGATCGACCCGGGGATCGTAACATCCGGCGCATTGCCGCTGTACTTCCGCACTGTGACGGAGTCGCCAAGGATCTGGTATTCGACGCCGTTCTCATTGTATATGTTGATGGTACTGTATTTTTTTTGAACACTGCTCTGTTCTGTTACAGCGGATTTGTGTGGATCTGCAGCGGTGTCGGGGGTATCTGTGCTGCTCTGCTGTCCGGAAACAGCGGATGACTGTGTGGTTTGTCCGTTCTGAGAAACGGGATAAACCATGCGCTCCAGGGTCTGTATTCTGTTCTGCAGGTCACGCACAGTCTGTTCCAGAAATACGATCCGGTCATAGAGGGGTTCGCTTTGCTGATGAACAGGTGCGGGTGTCAGCTTGTTATGTATTTCAAAAAGTTCTTCGTTTGATAAAGAAACAATGGAATTGAAATGGATCGGTGACAAAGTATTCACTCCTTTCTGTGATGGTATAACAAACGTCGATGGTGGGTAAAAATCCCACACCGACGTCCGCAGGAGCCAAAGCTCCCCGATGTCTGTCCCAGGCGCCGCTCGCTCCGATCAAGCGAGCTTGTCGGAGCTTTGCTCCTTGATTAAAGCTGTTCATGCCGGCGGTACTGTATTCAGGCAGTTACAGCAAATGTGTCCCAGCCTGAAAAGCACTTCTGTTATATTGTACGCAAAAAAACCGTCAATACCTTTATTTTATTAAAAAATTTTGTGATTTATCAGGATCCGACCTCATCAGTCAAGGGGAAAGTACTTTTCATCCAGTACCTGAGCCTCAACGCTGCCGCAGGTAATGTCCGCAAGCTGCTTCTGAAAGGCTGTCAGCCTGTCGGTGGGTATGTGGCAGAAAAGCTCCACCTGATGGGTAAAGACGGAATCGTCGATGACGCCGCCGCTTGAGGGAACAAGACCGGAGAGCTTTCCGTACTGTCCGTAGTCACAGCACATTCTGAACACCGAGCAGCTTTCCATCGTGACGATGCGTCCGGCTTCAAGGGCGATCTGGGCGCCTTTTGTGTACGCCCGCACAAGACCGCCGGTGCCAAGGAGTATCCCGCCGAAATAGCGTGTTACCACAACAACAACGTCCGTTACCTCCGAGCGGCGAATGACGTCAAGGGTGGGCATACCGGCGGTGCCGTGAGGTTCGCCGTCATCGCTGAAGCGCTGGAGCTGACCTTCCCTGAGGGAATAGGCATAGACATTGTGGGTGGCGTCCCAGTGCTTCTGGCGTTTTTCGTTGATGAAATCAAGAGCCTGCTGTTCGGTGGTGACAGGCTTTACATAGCCGATAAAGCGTGAGCGCTGTTCGACAAACTCACCGCTCGACTCAGATTTTACGGTTCTGTAGCTTTGCATGGCGGTCACTCCGATCATAAAACAATAAGGTGCTTCTCTGAAACGTCATATCCCGAATGAACTTTCGGCTTTGCCCCGGCTTCGCTTATGGAAGGCCGGAAACTATTACGAAAACAGTGTCATGTCCGGATTTCAGAGAAGAATAATAAGGATAATAAGAAAAAAGACGACACAAAGCTGTGTCGTCCCCATCGGATAATATCCGAAATTACTTTCCCATACCGTAACGCTTTTTGAACTTGTCAACACGTCCGCCGGTGTCAACTAACTTCTGTCTGCCTGTGAAGAACGGGTGACACTTTGAGCAGATTTCAACACGGATGTTGCTCTTTGTGGAACCTGTTTCAATAACATTACCGCAAGCACAAGTGATGGTGGTCTGCTGGTATTTAGGATGAATGTTCTCCTTCATGTTTACTCACCTCTTTCGTTTCTCCATAGATAACAAACGAATTATAACACACACTGACAGAAAATGCAAGACAATTTTTTAATTTTGGCAAAAATATTTATCGTATAATTGTGAGATGATTGTATAAACCGGTCGAAAAAACGAGTTTTAAACTCTTTAAAGCGGCAGTTTAAGCTTGTTTTTTGTACCGGATCAGATAGCATCAACACAAGTTTTTTTGGAAAGGGGTCTGGGGCAGGCTTCCATGTTGATGTATAATGATTCCGGAAGTATGGAATAAACAGGCACGTTAAACCATGGATAGCGGAATAATCGGTAATTTATCATAAAGCAGCCGGAAAGAGCCGTTTTATGCGGCATTCAACTCCCTCCGTCACGGCTTACGCCGTGCCACCTTCCTCTGGGAGGGAGCTGTCAGCGAAGCTGACTGAGGGAGAGAGAAACAATATCCGAATTAACAGGCACGGCAAACTATGAAGAACGAAATAAACCTGAAATTCTTTTATCAGCAGCCGGAAAGTGCCGCTAAATGTGGCACGGCGGCGGATGGTGAGTGTGTACGCCGTGTCGTCTAGCGCGGGAGTAAAAGTTTCCAGTCCGAGCCCAGAGCGCAGCGCAGCGGAGCGAATGCCGCGAACACGGGTGCGCAGGCTCTGCGCCGTGCCGTCCGGCGCGGGAATAATATTTTCCGGTCTGAATACAGAGCGAAATGGCAGTTGAGCGACAGCGCGAACACGAGTCCAGCGTCACGCTGGTCCCAACGTTAGTCTTGTGTGAAAGGGAAAGATGTACTATAATAATGGTATTACAATATGGACGGAGTGTCGGTATGTCATTTACAAAAAGAGAATATCCCACAATAGAGATAACCAAAAAGGCGGAAGGCAGTGTGCTGCAGGGGCATCCCTGGGTGTATGACGGGGAGCTGACGAAGTTTGACGGCAGACCCGCTGACGGAGAACTGACAGACGTGCTGTCATCAAAGGGCAGGTACCTGGGTACAGGCTTCTATAACAGCAACAGCAAGATAAAGATTCGCCTTATATCAAGGAACGCCAACGATAAATTCGACAGCGATTTTTTTGAGCGCAGGATAAGATATGCATGGGACTACCGCAAGACAGTGATGGGGGATGACCTGAACTGCTGCCGGGTGATCTTCGGAGAGTCCGATACATTTCCAGGGCTGACCGTTGACAAAATGAACGACGTGCTGGTGACCCAGACCCTGTCACTGGGGATCGAACAGCGAAAGGATGTTATCTTTCCGCTGCTTTGTAAGGTTCTGAACGAGGACGGACAGAATATAAAGGGCATCTATGAGCGCAATGACGTTTCTATCCGTGAGCTGGAGGGCATGGTGCAGAATAAGGGCTTCTATCCCGTTGAGGGTCTGCCCACGCTTGAGAGTACCCGTACAGTCATTACCGAAAACGGCATAAAATACAATGTGGATTTTGAAAACGGACAGAAGACCGGATTCTTCCTTGATCAGAAATATAACCGACTGGCGGTGTCAAGACTTGTAAAGGGCAGAAGGGTGCTGGACTGCTTTACACATACGGGTTCTTTTGCGCTGAACGCCGTAATGGGTGGGGCTGAGCATGTGTGTGCCGTTGATATTTCCGAGGACGCCGTTGAGATGGCAAGGAGCAACGCCGAACTGAATGGCTTTTCCGACAGAATGTCCTTCAGAACGGCTAATGTGTTTGATCTTCTGCCGGAGCTCTCAAAGAGCGAGGGCTTTGACTTTATTATCCTTGACCCGCCTGCCTTTACAAAATCCCGCACCACAGTTGACAGTGCCATGAGGGGTTATAAGGAGATCAATCTGCGTGCAATGCGTCTGCTGCCGAGGGGCGGTTATCTTGCCACCTGCTCCTGCTCCCACTTCATGAGGGACGACCTGTTCCGCTCAATGCTGAAAAGCGCCGCCTTTGACGCTCATGTATCGCTGCGTCAGATAGAGGCCCGCCAGCAGGCGCCCGACCATCCCATCCTCTGGAACGTGCCGGAAACGGATTATCTTAAATTCTATATCTTCCAGGTGGTATGATGGGCTATTCAGTCAGGAGTGAGGAGTTTTAATGTGGAATTTGGAAAGTGGAAAGTGGAATTATATCAGACGGTAAAATGAGATGCGGAAAAAATCGGCCAAAGTGAACTCTTATGGTTCTCAACACGGCCGCGGGGGAAGATTTACCCGGGGCGTAATACGTCCGTCGCGGTAATGTCTCAAGTGCGTTTCCTGCGGGGCGCACACGGGGATTTTTCCGGTATGCACAAGGGGATTTTTACAGTAATACTTTACAATATTGTCATTTTATGATACAATAGTACTGTGCCTGTACTTCCCGTACCATACTGACGCAGACTCAGGAATTGCCTGTATTCCGGAGGTCTCCGGACGCATCCGGCAAGGAGATCCCGGATATATCTTCTGCCGCGAGGTCGTGATATGCTGCGGGAGGCAACGGAGAAGTCCGTTATTATCGATCACAGAAAGAGGGGTGCCATATGAGCGGTTTTCCTATTCTTGCTTTTATTTTGCTGGGTATAATATTGTTTGCATTTGCGGGACTTGCGTTTCTGTTTTTTCTGCTTGACCACAGGGCGGAATACTATTCCTTTGACGAGGATGAAATAATCAACGCAAAGGACTTTGAATGTGAGTGGAAGCGAATCGGCTGTTCTATGGACGAACATACCTCTCTGCGCCTTGTGTGCAGCAAAGGGAAAGATCCGGTGCTTTATTATAAGCACTGCCCTCATCACGGCGCAAAGACCGTGACACATGAATGTGAGGTCGCTCCCGGGTCGGCAGATGCCGCAAAGGAAATATACCGCCGCCATTGTATCCCCGTGCTGGTATATTGTGAGGAAAAAGAGGATATCCCTCTTGAAGCGCCGTCGGTATCGGTGACCTATACCGCAGGCGAAAAGAGCTTTTCAATAAACAGTGATCTTGAATTCCCTGAAAAGGACAGGAACGTGATAAACGAAGTCGAAAGCTTTTTGCGTTCCCTTCTTCCGGAGGATATGAAGGAGCATCATTCCGAACCAAAGGAGGATAATCATGGGACTGTTTGACAAACCCCAGAGCAGCCCGTCCACGGCTGCGCCTGCCGGCAGCAGGACGGTTGACATAGTATTTGACCGTTTGCCGGATACCGTTGAGGAATTCAGGGCTCTGCCCCAGGCCGCAATGTCAACTCCTTTTGAGACTGCGGCAATGGCCGTGCTTGCCTTCTGCTTCTATCCCCACAGCAAGGAAAAATGTCTTGAAATGGTAAACTTCCTGAAGGGATCCAAGCCCCTTACACCCTTTGAGACTTCATTTATTGCCGACCGGTTTCGTGATGCGGACTATGTTCCCCGCTCATATTTTGAGGGAGCGGTTCCCGGCAACGACTATACGCCCACACAGCCCTACACCGTAAGGGTGTCCGAAAACCCCTACTCATATATAAATGAGGGATATGCAAAGCTGTTTGTTCGTTCCGGCGGTGCCGACAGTCCCCGCGAGCTTGTTATGCGAAAGGCAAAGGACGGCAAATGGTACCTGTGGGAGCAGATGATACTGGTTGGCATACGCCAGCCGGAAAGCCAGAACCCGTGGGCATAGCCGGCGAGCCGCCGGTGGTGATTTCGCGCTGTCGCTCCACTAACGTTTCGCTCTGAACACGGATAGAATACTTTTACTCCCGCGCCGGACGGCACGTCATATACCACTGCCATCCGCCGCCGTGCCGCATATAGCGGCACTTTCCGGCTGGTGCAGAGCCTGCGCTCCCGTGTTCGCGGCGGTCGCTCCACTACGTTACGCTCTGGGGTCGCACATGATACTTTTAATCCCGCGGTTCACGGCACGTCATATACCGTATCCATCCGCCGCCGTGCCGCATATAGCGGCACTTTCCGGCTGCTGTCATCAGGACTTCGAACTTCACACGCTATCCATGGTTCAACGTGCCTGTTTGTTGTGGTTTAAACTTTTCGATATATTTGCTCATAAAAATATTTTTAATTATTCACTATTTGTTATTCATTATTCATTGAGCGACCGCAGGGAGCGTTTCCACTCCTCACTCCTAACTCATAACTGATATAATTCCACTTTCCACATTCCAAATTCCACATTAAAACTCCTCACTCTGTCCTGACTTTACAACTCCTAACTCCTCACTCCTAACTCCTCACTCCTAACTCCTCACTCCTGATTCATAACTCCAAAAAAATTCAGGGCACGATAAACTATCACCGATTCCGATGGTTTATCGTGCCTTTTGGTTGTTCAGATCAAGCCGAGAGTCTGCTCTTAAGGCGCAGACGGTCGGAGATCATTGCGATGAATTCGCTGTTTGTGGGCTTGCCCCGGCTGTTGTGGATGGTGTAGCCGAAGTACGAGTTGAGTACATCCACGTCGCCCCTGTCCCATGCCACCTCGATCGCGTGACGTATGGCTCTTTCAACACGGGAGGGTGTGGTGCTGTACTGGTTGGCCACAGACGGATATAGCTCCTTTGTAACGGCGTTGATCATTTCGGGCTGCCTTACGGACATAATGATAGAACTGCGCAGATAGTGGTAGCCCTTGATGTGCGCCGGTACACCGATCTGATGAAGTATGCCCGTGACGGTCATCTCAAGGTCGCTGTCGATGCTGTATATTTTTCCCGGGCCGGCAGTCTTGGTTTCCTTGAGACAGGTCATAAGCTCCGATATACGGTCAAGCAGATCGGCTATGCGGAAGGGTTTGATGACATAGTAGGCGGCGCCTGCGCTGAGGGCCTCTTTTTCCAGCATGGTGCTGTCAAAGCTGGAAATGATGACAAAGACAGGACTTTCTGAGTCCTGACCGCTTTTCAGCGAGCGCATTACCCCCACTCCGTCGATACCGCTCATGAACATATCCATAAGCACAACGTCGGGACGGAAGGAACGGATGCTTTCAAGCACCCTGCTTCCGTTCTTTTCACAAAAACGGACGTCAAATCCCTTTTCACTGAAAATGGCATGGCTTTCCGCATTGATCTCGGTTGGTTCTTCAGCAATCAGCATTTTGAATTGGTTTTTCATACATATCCCCCATTAGTTTTTTGTGATGATGCTATGCTACCATAAATTGGTAAAATTGGCAATATCTAAACTTAAAAAAGGGAGTAATGCCCAATTTATTTTTTTCTGGTAATAATTGATTGTCACATTTTTTATGAGCAAACCGTCATAAAACATATTCCCGGCGCATAGGGCAGGGGGTGTTGTACAAAAGGCTTTTTCCGGTTCATGGGATATAATGCGGAAAAATGTCGGATAATGGTGAACCGTGGGGAAAGCTGTCTGCCGCCCCTGTGATATGGCAGATACGACGGAATACAATGAGCGTATAAGCTCAGGGGGCAGGTGAGATGGAATCGGTGTATGAGAGCATATTCTCTGTAAACACGGCATAACCCCGTGTGGGGTCGTTTACAAAAACATGGGTGACGGCGCCCACCAGCCTGCCGTTCTGGATTATGGGACTGCCGCTCATACCCTGAACGATGCCGCCGGTCTGTGAAAGCAGGGCTTCATCGGTTATCCTGACTATCATGTTTTTTGAGGTGCTGCGGTCGTTGTAGCTTATCTCTTCGATCTCGATGTCGTAGCTTTGGGGAGCAGTTCCGTTTATGGTGGTGATAAGCCGCGCGCTGCCCCGAAGGATCTCCTGCTTGAAAGCCACCGGCAAAACGGACGTATCGGGGTCAGGTGAGATAACCCTGCCGTATACGCCGTTTTCACTGTTCATTGCAAGACTTCCCCAGGGTTTGCTTCCGGTAAAGCTGCCCACAAGGGTTCCGGGATCCCCGCATACTCCGGGAGTGACGGAGGTTATCCCCGCATCCACCGCATCACCCTCAAGCATAGGCATGAGACAGCCGCTTTCAGAATCGCATATCCCGTGACCAAGACCTGCAAAGGTATTGTTTGACGGGTCTATAAAGGTAAGTGTACCTATTCCGGCGATGCTGTCGCGGACATGAAGCCCCAGTCTGTAGGTGTGGGCGGTTTCGTCGGCGACAGGCGTGACGGAAGCGGTAAATTCCTCGTTGTCCCGCCTGACTCTGAGCCGGATGCTTCTGCCGCCGCCCTGACTTACGATGTCCATAAGCTGTTCGTTGGTGCGAAGGGGAACGCCGTCCGCGCTGAGAAGCACGTCACCCTGACGGATGCCGGACTTTTCTGCGGGAGAAGCTTCTCCGGATATCTTATCCTCCGTCGAAGACACCACAAGACCGTCGGAGTATATCCTTATCCCCAGAGGTCTGCCGCCTACGATAACGTTTTTGCGGCTGCTGACATTGATGGACACATCCTTTACGGGGAAAAATCCGAAGAGATTAAGTCTTGCGGAGCTTTCGCAGGAACCTCCGGAGCCGCTTTGCTCGGTATTTGCCGGAACGGTACCGCCGGAACCGTAATCCAGGGACAGGGGAAAGCTGCTGAGGATGATGTCGTTGCCGGGTGCGGTCATTGTCAGCTTGTCGGGGGTGAACCTGTCGGTCAGCGCCGAAAGAACAAACATTATTCCCAGCACGGGGGCAAGAAGCTTTACAAAAAGACGTACAGAGCGTTTCAAAACATCACCTCTCTTAATACTGAGATGAAACCGACAGACATTAAGTTGTATATAGGGAATTTCTTAAAACCTCCTTTACCGCGATTTTGCTATGGCAATACCGCACAGAGATAGTGCCGCAGATGCGCAGTAGATTTTTTCGTCAGATTGTATCAAAATTCCGCAGGAATACTGACGTAT
>JBGUWL010000012.1:0-20444 GCA_045221075.1 Acutalibacteraceae bacterium | reverse complement strand
GTCATCTGTTCGTATGCACAGATGGGCGCAGCCTCGGGCGGCGCCTTTTCCGATTAAAAGTGTCAGCTTTTAATCGGAAAACAGTATGAGTGTGTGGGTAATTTGCCGGCTCAGGATTTGAGCAGCTTATTCCTCCGGGTGGGAAGGATGCTGTCCAGCTTGGTTATGACAATCATGACGGCGCCGGTGTCGGTCTTGGCGTCGTATGCAATGGAATTAATGTTTGCCGAAACAAGCATACAGTTTTCCACGACATTAATGACGTTTTCGCTCTTGCGGGAAGAAAGACAGCGCTTGACGGCCTTTACAAAGTCGTCCGCCGGTGTGCGGTACCAGTCGTAATAGTCGTCATAGATGCGGTCCTTTGACTGGCCGATGGCTTCAAGAAATGCCTTGTATGAGGCGTTTGCCTTAAGGATGCGGAAGCTGCCCCGGTGGAATTCCAGCACTGCAACGGGAGTGACATTGGTGTCGCCGAAGAACCCGCCCGGCTCTGTTGCAAGGGTGTGGGGGTCAAGGCTGGTGGTGCAGATCCTTTCATAATATGAGGTCTTGTTGATGTCGTCGTACTGCAGGTTGTTAAAGACCTTGTATTTGTCGTAGAAGTATTCGCAGGGCATAGGCTTTCCGAAAAGATAGCCCTGCACCTTGTCACAGCCGGCGTCCCTGAGGAAGTGGAGCTGTTCCTTATTCTGTACACCCTCGGCAAGGGTGCTTACTCCTAACTTTGATATCATGCTGATAACGTCGGAGAGGATAAGCCTGTTTTTGCCGGTAAGGTCGAAGTTTTTCATAAAGCGCATATCCAGCTTTATCAGGTCAAAGGAATATTCCTGAAGGGTGTTCAGGGAAGAATACTCGCTGCCGAAGTCGTCCATCCATACGTTGAAGCCCGCCTCACGGAACCGGTTTATCTGATTCGTAAGGAACTGCTGATTGCGGATGAAGGCGCTTTCGGTGATCTCTACGGTGAGCAGATGGTGAGCTATGTTGTATTCGTTGACTATCGAGAGCACTTCGTCAAATACGTCGCACATCTCAAAGTTTGTACGGGAAATATTAACGGATACCGGAACAAGGGGCATATTCATGCTCTTCTGCTTTGAGATATTCTCGCAGATAAGCCGGAGCATATAGAAGTCCAGCTTGTTGATGAGCCTGTTGTCCTCCAGCACGGGAATGAACTGTGAAGGAGGAAGCATACCCTTTTCGGGGTCGATCCAGCGGGCAAGAGCCTCCATGTCGCATATCCTTCCGGTAACGGTGCGGATTATGGGCATGAAGTAGAGCTTGATGTAGCCGTTCTCAATAGCCTCTTCAAAGTGATTGAGGACATGGCGGCGCTGACGGTATTCGGTGAACATCTCACGGTCAAAGACGTGGTATTTCCGGGCATAGTCGCCCTTGATGGACTTGCAGGCAAGCCTTGCCCTATCGCAGGATGCGTATATGTCAAGTCCGGCCTTGTCGTCGATGTATATTCCGGCACAGATCTGCACGGGGATACCCATGGGGTTGCGGAGTATCTGGTCGTTGACCTGTTCTATTTTCTGTTCAAGATGCTTTTTGCCGGTAAGCACAACAAAATGGTCGTCAGAGAAGCGGGCCATTGCGTCCTTTTCAAAAACATCTCTCAGGACAGAGGCCGTACCGGAAAGAACTCCGTTGCCCCGTGAAAAGCCGTATTTTTCGTTGATGGCCTTCATGTCCCTGATATCAAAGTATACAAATGCGGGAACGATGCCTCTGCTTATCATTCTTTTTCTTTCCTGCTCCGCCAGCACGCCGAAGGCCGACATATTGGGCAGGTTGGTGAGCTTGTCGTAATAGGTGTTCATCTTTTCGGCGTTGACGATATCGGTCACGTCACTGCACCAGACCTGATGCAGCATCTCGCCTGAATCGGTATGGAAGGTCTCGCCCTGGGCGTAGATGGAACGGAAGGAACTGCCGATCTTTTTGCGGAAAACGATATTGACGCTTTTGTTCTCCTTGAAGAACAGCTTCCACTGGGCAGACAGCTTCTCAACATCCTCCGGATGGGCGGTAAGAAGACTGCCGCTCTCGAATATGTAGCTGATCTCGCTCCGGGTCTCGGAAAAGAGCTTGCAAAAGCCGTCGGATATAAGGATAGTATGAGGCTCACCGTTGATGCTCTGCAGGATCGCATAAGCCATAACGGACGCTTCCATGTCATTCTTCTGTCTGCCGTAATACTCATAAAGATCTATATTCAAAACGATCTCCCCCGATCCAAATAAAAAGCCTCACTTCCGCCCATGATAACAGACGTTGCTCGCTCAAATCAAGCGAGCTTGTTGGAGCTTAGCCCCTTGTTTAAACCTATATAAAAAATGATAATTCAACAGGGATTTTTTGTCAATTAACAATATAGCAGAAGTTAAAACTGAATTTTTGGATTATCTGTTATCATCGGGCTTTTCCTGCTCTGCGTTGTCAAAGGAAACGGACATGAGCTCGCCGTATACCCGGCGGTAACGCTCCGCAAGGGAGGGATTTGCCTTCTGAAGTGAATCAAGACGGGCAAGACGCAGCCTTTTGCGCCGTTCAAATGCGGCGGGATCTTTTCTGTACAGCTCACGGGCATATTCAAGCCGGCGGCGGCGTATGCGTTCGGGTGCCTGGGGATCCATGCGGGGCATCCTTTCCTCGATGATCCTGCGGCGCTCTTCGATGACCGCCTCGATCCGTTCAGCCTGATCGGGATGTCTGATAGCACGGTCCAGCAGACGGGTTTCAAGACGGTCAAGCAGTTCCTCTTCGTCATAGAAGTTGAGTCTTCCCCATCTGCTGAGACTTTCCAGTTTTTCGATGGTGTCGGCGTCCAGCTCTCTGTTCTGCTTGATGCTCTGATATATCTCCTCGGTCAGGTTTTCCTTGAAGGTCTCGGAATCCTCCCCGAAAGCCCATTCAAGCTCGGCCTGCAAACCCTTTGCACTTCCCTTTTGTCCGTCAGACTCTTCGGGCCGCCGGCCGCTGTCAGCGGCATCGGCAAGCTGTGGTTCGTAGGGGCTGCGGATGTCAGCGTCCCTCAGGGCAAGCTCAACGGTCATACGCACTGCTCCGCCGGTGATAAGCTCCCCTGCGCCGTATTTTCTCAGACTGTCGTTCAGTGCGCCCATATGCTCGGCAAGGTACAGGCGTATCCCCTTTTCCCTATAACTCCTGTAAAGACTCAGAAGCTCCTCTGCTGCGGCAACGTCAATGCTGCTGACCGCTCCCGCATGGATGACTATACAGGTAGTCTCCGGAGTCACGGCTTTTTCAAGGTCTGACCTGAGAGTCCCGATATTTGCAAAATACAGACTGCCGCCGAACCGGTATATAACGGCTCTGAGGAAGGGGCGCGCCTCATGGCTGCGGTCCAGGGGATAAAATCCCGTGCGCCCGGGAATGACCCCAAGAAAAGATCTGGGCGGGGTCACGGTCTTTTTTATCACGGCAAAGAAGGACAGCACAATTCCTATTATCACACCGTAGACTGTGCCGAAGATCAGTACTCCGAAAAAGGCCGCCATGAATATGAGGAAATCCTGTCTGCTCAGCTTCAGCATACGCCGCGCCAGACCGAAATCACAGGCCCCCATCAGGGCGCTTATGACTATGGCAGTCAGAACGGGTACAGGAAGCAGTCCGATAAAGGACGTTCCGAAAAGCAGTATCAGCAGCATTGTAACTGCGGCAAAAACGGACATCCACTGGGACCTTACACCGAACTGACGGACTATGCCGGTTCTTGAAACGCTGCCGTTTACGGGACAGCAGCCCGACAGCGCAGCCGAAAAGTTTGCAAGGGAGTATGAAAGTATCTCACGGTTCGGGTCAAGACGGTAGCCGTCCCGTGAAGCGTTGCTGCGTGAGGCCAGAAGGGATTCCGAGAGTATGACGGCAGCAATGCTCAGTGAATCGAACAGCAGCTCGGAAATATGGTCGGATATGACTCTCACGTCCGGCAGAGAGGGCAGCGGGAAGCCCGCTCCTCCGGTATCCGGCAGCATACGAACCCCTATATCACTCAGCGGCGCAAGACCGCCCAGCACCGCGCCTGCGGCCATTATGATGACCGACATGGGTATCTTTGGAGCAAGGCGGCGGAAAAGCGTTATGATAAAAATGACGGAACAGCCCATCAGCATGGACCATCCGTTGAAATCATCAAGCTGTCCGAATATATTGGCGATAAGCTCCGGTGCTTCGCCTATACCGGCGGTCCCTCCGAACAGCTTGGGTACCTGCATCAGAATTATGGTGCAGCATATTCCGGTGACAAATCCCCCCATCACCGGTTCCGAAATGTACTTCACCATTCGTCCGGCCCTGAGGAAGAAAAAGATGAGCAGCCAGAATGACACAAACAGCGCCAGAAGCGGAACCGCGCTCATGGCCTGCTCGCTTTCGGACTGTATACCCAGCGCGGCAAGGGACGTCCCCACAAGGGCTGCCGGAGCCGCATCAACGCCAAACACAAAGTCACGGCTGCCGGTCATAAGACCGAACAGCAGGATGGGCAGCACAGATCCGTACAGACCGTACTGCATAGGCAGACCGGCGATCTGGGCATAGCCCATTGATATGGGTATGGATACAAGAGCAACGATGATGCCCCCGAAAATATCCTTGAAAAACAAGCGGGGATCCCTTCGGGCAAAGAATTTTTCCCCGAACCGAGGTTTCCGTCCCGTGTTCATGATTCGTCACCTTCTTCCGGTTTTCATTAACATTAGTATAACTCATACAAATATGGATTTCAAGCGGAGAACCTATCAAAGGAGTGAGGAGTTATGAGTGAGGAGTGAGGAGTTTTAATGTGGAATTTGAAAAGTGGAATTTATTTGAGTCAGGAGTGAGGAGTTGTGAGTCAGTTTGAATGTGAATGTGGAATGTGGAATGTGGAATTGGGAAAGTGGAATTATTTTGAGTCAGGAGTGAGAAGTTGGGAGTCAGTTTGAATGTGAATGTGGAATGTGGAATGTGGAATTGGGAAAGTGGAATTATTTTGAGTCAGGAGTGAGAAGTTGGGAGTTATAAAAAATGTGGAATAGTGTGGAGTGTGGAGTGGA
This sequence comes from Acutalibacteraceae bacterium, assembly GCA_045221075.1. GTDB lineage: Bacteria > Bacillota > Clostridia > Oscillospirales > Acutalibacteraceae > UBA1213. Next base: position 15,363 of record JBGUWL010000012.1, on the reverse strand, counting down.
AACACTCGCTTTGCTCGTTCACTGCGCCTGTGCCCCCTATTTCGCGCTTTCATTCAATAGCATACGACAGTTTAGTGCCGCGATTACGGCTGTATTCGGGTCGGTTAATGGTCAGATAAAACAGGCACACAAAGTCATGAACAGCGAAGGAACCGTAAACCTCTGTTTACAGCAGCCGGAAAGCGCCGCATTATACGACATTTAACTCCCTCCGGCGCTGCGCGCCGCCAGCTTTGCATAAGTTCCGCCATCCAATCAGCGTTCGCCTTCGGCTCCGCTATCCCCGGCGTCACTCATCCCTCAAAGAGGGAGGCATAAAGCCTTCCCCTTGAGGGGAAGGTGGCACGGCAACGCCGTGACGGATGAGGTGAAAAATGGCTCCCTCTGGGAGGGGCGCGGGTCTCCGGTGGAGACCTCTCAGCCGCAGGCTGAGAAGCGCCGACCGAGCCGACAGGCAAGACTGCGCGGATGTCCAGTGGACACCGCTGCGTAGCGGCAGCGCCGACCGAGCCGACAGGCGAGACCCCGGCGTCACGCTGGATGGGAAGATACTTGAAAAAGTCGGCGGAAAAGTGTTCTCCCCAAAAACTCCCCGGAAGGACCGGTTTCCGTGAGAACGGCGAATTGTGCTTGCAAAGAAAGACCGGATACTGTATAATTATACAGTACATACATTTACGATCAGGACCCGATAAACTATAGGTGTTCGGGTCCGGACTGACATGACCGCACATAGCATACCATAACGGAGAAACAGCTATGACCAGAAAAAGACTTCTTGAAAAAATAAAAAGCCCCTCTGACCTCAAAAAGCTGACGGATGAACAGCTTGAGGAGCTTTCGGGGGAAATAAGACAGCTTATTGTTGACACCGTTGCGGAAAACGGCGGTCACCTTGCGTCAAATCTGGGGGTGGTAGAGCTTACTCTTGCCATCCACAGTGTGTTTGACCTGCCCAAAGACAAGCTGGTCTGGGATGTGGGTCATCAGTCATACGCCCACAAGATACTGACCGGACGCCGTGACAGGATACACACTATCCGGCGTGAGGACGGTCTTTCGGGCTTCCCGAAGCGCAGTGAAAGCAACTATGACTGCTTTGACACCGGCCACAGCAGCACGTCCATCTCGGCTGCCTACGGTATTGCCTGCGCGGAGGACATGAAAAAGTCCGGAGCCTATACCATTGCTGTTATCGGTGACGGAGCCCTTACCGGCGGTCTTGCCTATGAGGGACTCAACAACGCCGGACGTTCCGCAAAGCGTCTGATAATAATTCTCAATGACAACAAAATGTCCATTTCAAATAACGTGGGGTCGATGGCGCGTTATCTTTCCCATATACGCATCACCCCCTCATATCTCCAGGCAAAGACCAAGGTCCACCGGCTTGAAAAGGTCCCCCTTGTGGGCAAGCCCGTCACCACCGGAATGAAGAATGTCAAGGACTGGATGAGGGACGAGTTTTTCGGACAGAAGAACAATATGTTCGAACAGCTTGGCTTTACATACTACGGCCCCTATGACGGCCATAACATATCACAGCTGCGTTCGGCGCTCAAAGCCGCCCGCAACAAGCGTTCTCCTGTGGTCATCCATGTCTGCACCAAAAAGGGCAAGGGCTATGAATATGCCGAAAAAAACCCCAAGAGCTTTCACGGAGTATCCTCCTTTGACGTGGAGACCGGCGAAGCAAGGTCGTCCTCCGAGGGCTATTCCGATGTTTTCGGGCGTTATATGTGCGCCCTTGCTTCAAAGGAAAAGCGTCTCTGCGCAATAACCGCAGCCATGTCCATCGGTACCGGTCTGAGCGCTTTTTCAAAGAAATACAAGGACCGCTTCTTTGACGTGGGCATCGCCGAGGAACACGCCGTTACCTTTGCGGCAGGACTGGCCTCGTCGGGTATGATACCGGTGTTTGCGGTGTACTCCACCTTCCTGCAGAGAAGCTATGACCAGATACTTCATGACGCCGCGCTTCAGAAGCTGCACATCGTGCTTGCCGTGGACCGTGCCGGAATAGTGGGCGAGGACGGCGAGACCCATCAGGGCATTTATGACGTGGCGTTCCTGAATACAATACCGGATGTTACCATATATGCCCCCGCCTGCTTTGAGGAGCTTTCAATGATGCTTGACAGGGCGGTGTACCGCACCGGCGGCGTTGCGGCGGTCAGGTATCCCAGGGGCGGTCAACAGTATATTCCCGAGGATTATACCGTCAGCGAAGAACCCTTTGCGCTTTACGGCTCCGGCAGCGCCGATACACTTATCGTCACCTACGGACGGGAGTTCTCACAGGCCTGCCTTGCAAAAAAGGAGCTTGCCGCACAGGGTATCGACATTGATATACTTAAGCTCAACACCATAAAGCCCCTGCCTGAAGGGGCTGTAAGGGAAGCTGTTGCCCGCAAAATGGTGTACTTCTGCGAAGAAGCCGTCAGGAGCGGCGGTATCGGCGAGACCTTCGGTCTTCGTCTTTACGAAGGAGGCTTCACCGGTACATACGATCTCAGGGCCATAGACGCTCCTGTTTTTCAGGCATCCACCGCTTCATCCCTGAAAAAGCTGGGACTTGACGCGGAAACGATAGCGGAAACCATAACCAACCATATCACCACAGGAGGTGCGGCCCATGGCGGCAAAGAAGAGACTTGACGTGCTTGTTTTTGAATCCGGACTTGCCGAGAGCCGTGAAAAGGCCAAGGCGCTCATTATGTCCGGAGTCATATATGTGGATAACCAGAAATCCGACAAGCCCGGCACCGCCTATGGCGAAGACGTAAAGATAGAACTGCGGGGCTCCCGCCTTAAATATGTCAGCCGGGGCGGACTGAAGCTGGAAAAGGCTGTCAATGTGTTCGGTCTTGACCTCAAGGATGCCGTTACCATGGACATAGGAGCATCCACCGGAGGATTTACCGACTGTATGCTGCAGAACGGAGCAAAGAAGGTCTATTCTGTTGACGTGGGCTACGGACAGCTTGACTGGAAGCTGCGCAATGATCCCAGGGTCGTGAACCTTGAACGCACCAACGCCCGCTATCTTGATCGTGAAATGGTGCCGGACGAAATAGATTTTTTCAGTGTTGACGTGTGTTTTATCTCTCTGACCCTTGTGCTGCCGGCGGCCCGTCCCCTGATGAAGGAGGGCGCAGCGGCGGTTTGTCTTATAAAACCCCAGTTTGAGGCCGGCAAGGGCAATGTGGGAAAGAACGGTGTTGTCCGTGACAAAAGCATACACATCGCCGTGATAGAAAAAATATACAACTACTGCCTTGAAAACGGATTTGACGTTCTGGGGCTGGATTTTTCACCCATAAAGGGACCCGAAGGCAATATCGAATATCTCATCTACATCCGCCGCTCCGATGAACCGGTGTCTGTATCGGGCATAGACATTCCCTTGGTGGTGGAGCGGTCGCACCGGGCTCTGGATGTTCAGTCACAGGGGGAAATCCAATGAAAATCATAAAGACAGCCGCCGTTATCCCTAACCTGACAAAGAAAGACGCTTACGAGACAACCTGCCGTGCCATAAAGCGCCTGCAGAGTCTCGGTATCTCCGTGATGATGATAGAACTGCACAAAGAGGACTTTCCGGATCAGAAGATAACCTTCCTCCCCAGCCATGACTCCCTCTGCCGTGAGGCCGACATGGTGCTGACTATCGGCGGCGACGGCACCATAATCCATGCCGCCCGCCACGCCTCGGTCTATTCAAAGCCGGTACTGGGAATAAACACTGGACGGCTGGGCTTTGTTGCGGAGCTGGAGACGGATGAGCTTGATATGCTTTCCCGGCTTTCTGACGGAAGCTACACCATAGAAAAACGCATGATGCTCAGGGTCACCCATACCGGAGCAAAGGGCAGCAGGACCCTGTATGCCATGAACGATGCGGTCATTTCACGAGGTTCTCTTTCAAGGCTGATAGACATTGACGTTTCCTTTGTCTCCGGAAACGACGCCATCTGCACATACCGTGCGGACGGTCTGATCTTTTCTACCCCAACGGGTTCAAGCGCCTATTCTCTTGCCGCAGGAGGACCTGTTGTGGAGCCTACAATGAAGTGCATACTCATGACCCCTGTATGTTCCCATTCCCTGTTTGCAAGACCCGTTGTGTTCAGTCATCATTCAAGACTGTCAGTCAGCGCAAGCTGCGACGATAATACCGAGGTCTTTCTGACCGTTGACGGAGCTGAGACCATAACCATACTTCCGGAGGACAGTCTTCTGATAGAAACCGCCGATACGGAAACGGAATTTATCAAGCTCAAATCGAGAACGTTCTACAGGGTACTGAATGACAAGTTTACCGAGAAAGGCAGAGGTCTATGAAAACACGAAGACAAGCAAGGATACTTGAGCTTATCAGGACAAATGATATCGAGACTCAGACCGACCTGCTGGAGATGCTCAAAAGTGACGGCTATCATGTGACCCAGGCCACCGTCTCCCGGGACATCAAGGAGATGAGACTCATCAAGATACCTGACGGAAGCGGAGGCTACAAATACGCCTACGAGACCGTTCTCAATGAAGGCTCAGGGTCCCATTCATACCTTTTTTCCACCGCGGTGGTCAGTGTTGACCACGCCCAGAACCTTGTGGTAATTAGGACCCGCATAGGTATGGCCCAGGCCGTGTGCGCCGCTCTTGATTCCACCGAAAGAGCCGGTATACTCGGGACTATCGCAGGGGATGACACCATCTTTGTGGCCGTCAGGAACGATTCCGCAGCAGCCGCACTCAGCGCGGAGCTGAAAAAACTTATGACCGACCCGGGCTATTCTTTTAATTCGTGAGGGATATCCAATGCTGACCAATCTTTATATCGAAAACATCGCCGTTATAGAAAAGACGGCCATAGATTTTGAAAAGGGGCTGAACGTCCTCACCGGTGAGACCGGCGCAGGAAAGTCCATCATCATAGATTCAATAAATGCCGTTCTCGGCAGCCGCACATCCCGCGACCTGATACGCAACGGCTGTGAAAGCGCTTTTGTGAGCGCGGAATTCTGCGACCCTTCTCCGGAGACTCTTCAGCTTCTGATAGAAAACGGTTTTGAGCCGGAGGACGGAGCGTTTATTCTGCAGCGTGAGCTGAGCGCCTCCGGCAAGGGCAAGTGCCGCATCAACGGACGTCCCACCACTGCAGCCATACTCAGGACAGTGGGCACCGGACTTATCAACATTCACGGACAGCACGAGACCTACGAGCTGATGTCTCCGGAACTGCATGTGGGCTATATCGACAAGTTAGGAGAGCTTGAACCCCTTCTTGAACAATACCGCGCCGCATACAACGAATACCGCCGTCTGAAAGCCGAACTGGATAAGGCGGTGGTTGACGAAGCCGAGCGTGAAAGACGTCTTGACCTGCTGCGGTTTCAGGTGAACGAGCTGGAAGAGGCGGACGTCAGTGTGGGGGAAGAGGAGGAGCTTTCCGAGCAGCGCAGGGTAATCGAAAACAGGGAGCGCATTGCCGCCGCACTGAACGAGGCAAAGGAGTTCCTGAACGGCGGGGAAGAAACGGACGGAGCGATACAGTCTCTTGAAGGCGCCTGCGGTTCCCTTGAGGATATATCCGATGTATATACCGATGCCGGCGAGATCCTGCAGCGTCTGCAGAATGCCGTGTACGAGCTTGAGGACTGCTGCGAAGAGATAGTTTCAATGTCCGAGTCCGCCGAGGGCGAGGGTGAAAGTCTTGAAGAGATAGAAGACCGTCTCGACCTTCTGCACCGTCTTGAAAGGAAGTACGGTCCCACCGAACAGGATATGCTGGACTATCTTGACAACGCCCGCAAAGAGCTTGAATATCTTGAGCGCTATGAAGAGAACCGGGAACAGCTTGAAGAGAACTGCAAAAAGTCTTACGCTCATGCCCGTGAGCTGGCACAGACTCTTTCCGCCCGCAGAAGGGAGACCTCCGAAAGGTTTTCCGCAGCCGTAAAGGAAGAGATGTCCTTTCTTGATATGCCCAACGTTACCCTTGTTGTGCGTCAGGAGCCCTGCGAGCTGAACAGGACGGGCTGCGACAATATAGAAATACTCATTTCGACCAACCCGGGAGAAGACCCCAAGCCGGTGGCAAAGATCGCGTCCGGCGGTGAGCTTTCAAGAATGATGCTTGCCATCAAAAACGTGCTTGCTGACAAAGACGGCATTGACACCCTGATATTTGACGAGGTGGATACAGGCATCAGCGGCAGCGCAGCCCAGAAGGTGGGTATGAAGCTGAAAGAGGTATCCCGCAGCCGTCAGGTGCTGTGCGTTACCCATCAGGCTCAGATAGCGGCCCTTGCGGATCATCACTTCAAGATATCAAAGACCGTCAGCGACGGCAAGACCTATACAAAGGTCAGTCCCCTTGACCACGAGGGCAGGCGTGACGAGCTTGCAAGGATAATCGGCGGCGTTGAGATGACCCCCGCTACCCTGAACTATGCCGAAGAGCTTCTCAGTCAGAATATATAACTCCGGTTTCTGACCCCATGAAATCTGCTGTCTGTACGGGTCCTGGCAGTCAGGGTCAGTAGGGTCAGTTAAGGGGTCAGTTGAACTCCGGCTTCTGACCCCATAAAAACCCGCTGTTTATGCGGGTTCTGGCGGTCAGGGCCAGTAGGGTCAGTTAAATTTTTAAATTTTTTGTCCTGTATAAATATGGAGGTAAAACTCCTTCTGAGCACATAAAACATTCTGAAAAAACTATATAAAACAACTGACCCCACTGACCCTACTGACCCCACTGACCCTACTGACCATAAACGATCAGATCATTAATATCAAATGCGATGTCCCCCGGGTTTCGCCCGTGGGAGCTAAAGCTCCCAGACACCTGTTGTAAAGCATCCGCTCTGATCAAGCGGGCTTGTCGGAGCCTGGCTCCCTGTTTAACAAAGCAACAATGCGGCACTGTCCGCAAAAAATAAAAAGGAGTTGTAACTACTATGGATTGTATTTTCTGCAGCATCATCAAGGGAGACATTCCCTCGGCCAAGGTCTATGAGGACGATAACGTCTATGCCTTCAAGGACATCAACCCCATGGCCCCCGTTCATGTTCTTATCGTTCCCAAGGAGCATATCGCTTCCGTTAACGAGATCAACGAGAGCAACAGCGCCGTTGTGGCCCATATTTTTGAGGTGGCCGCGAAGCTGGCAAAGGAGCTGGGAGTTGACAAGGACGGCTACCGTGTGGTCTCCAACTGCGGAGCATACGCCGGTCAGACCGTTTTCCACCTGCACTTCCATCTGCTGGGCGGCAAAAAGCTCAAGGTTGATATGTGCTGACTGAAACTCCGACGCGCTGACGCGTATGAATCTGAAAAAAAGACTATTACCATCGGAGGGGATCGTGATGAAAAGACCGCTGGCAGTCATCGGTTTTGCTTTTCTGGCTTCTCTGGTGGTCGCTGTCTTTTTGGGACCGCAGGCCTTTGGTCTGCTTTTTTCTGTGTGTCTTTTGTCTTTCGCCCTTTTTATGAAGAGCAAAAGAACAAGAAAACGACCTGTGCTGCCCCTTGCAGCCGCAGCGGCTCTTGCCGCTGTGGTGAGCATTTCGGCATATACCGCTTTCAGGATAACTCCTGCAGAAGACTTCAAGGGAAAGACCGTTCAGATGAACGCAGTACTGCAGGAGCTGCCCTATGAGCAGTATGATCACTATGTCTATCCCATGACAGCCGATGAACTTACCGCACCCGGAGGAGATACCCTTCATAACGTAAAGGTGCTGGTGCGTTCTTCCCATCTTTACCGCATGGAGCCATGTGACAGAATGACCGCAGGTATAAAGCTCGACAAAAACGTGCGGCTGTCCGACCTTTCAAAAGGAACCGTTCTGACCGGATATATCGCCGACATAAAGCAGGCAAAGATAACTCCCGCAGAGGAACGGTCCCTCTGGTATTACCCGTTGGCGGTACGGAAATTCATGTCAGAAAAGATAAGTGCCCTTCTGCCGGAAAAACAGTCGTCCTTTGTGGCAGCCTTTCTGACCGGAGACAAGTCCTGCGTTTCGCCCGATGTAAAAGAGGAACTGAGAGAATCCGGACTTTCACACATTATTGTGGTATCGGGCTTCCATCTTTCCGTACTTACCCAGCTTATGCTGATGCTTCTGGGGCTTCTGATGCCCCGCAAAAGGAGACTTGCGCCGATACTCTGCGGGATAGCTGTCCTGTTCTATATGGCGGTGACAGGCTTTTCGCCCTCTGTTACAAGAGCGGGAGTGATGCAGCTTACAATGCTGACGGCTCTTGCGCTGTCAAAACGAGCCGACCCAATAAACAGTCTGGGACTTGCGGTGCTTATTCTGACGATTGCCGACCCATACGCTGCGGCGGACGTGAGCCTGCTGCTCTCGTTTTCCGCAACATTGGGTATACTTGCCGTATCTCCCTCAATAAGTCTGTTTATAAAAGAACGCATTGCCCCCTATGCCGGAAATGCCGAAAACACCAAAGGACGTTCTCTGCGGCGTTTTTTGCGGTTTATGACCGACGTGTTTTCGGTAGCGCTGTCGGCCTATTTGTTCACACTGCCGGTGCTTGTTCTGTATTTCCGCCGGATCCCGCTGTGGTCGGTGCTTTCAAATATGCTCACCGCTCCGGTAATACCGGTAATGATAGGAGCGGCAGCCCTGATGCTGATTTGTGAGCTTACGGTAGTGCTGTCGTTTCTTACCCCGCTGCTGTCGATAATCACCGGATTGACGGTCAATTACGTTCTCGGTGTTGCCGGATGGACAGCCTCGCTGCCGTATTCCACCGTCAGTGCCGGACGGGCATTTGTACCCTGGTGGATATTCTTCGTGGGAGTGCTGTGTCTGTTTCTTTTACTTTTCCGCAGAAAGCGGGGCAGAGTGCGTCTGCTTGCCCTGACCGCAGCTTTTGCCTTTATTTCAGGGACGGCAGTTACCGACCTGTGGAATTACGGGGCTGCGCGGCTTGTGGTGTTCGATACCGGCAGCGGGCTTTCGGTGCTCATGATAAAGGACGACACCGCCGCAGTGCTGTCCTGCGGAGGCGGCAGCGGAACATCAGGTGTTATTACAAGCTATCTTGAGGCCGTAGGAGCAGATGATATCGACCTGCTTCTGCTGACCGGGAACGACAAAAGAAGCTGTGCATACGCACACCGGATACTGTCAGACAACAAAGTCCTGGGCGCTCAGGTCTATGGAGAAGAGGAACTTGATGAAGCGGTCCATTCAGGACTTGCGGATGTGGATGAGCTGATACTTCATCCCGCCGCAGACACGGAACCGAATCACGTTATTATCAACGGCATCACGGTCAGTACCTATGTTACCGACAGCTGCCGTGCAATACATACCGAAATAAACGGAAGCACTGTGTTGATATGTCAGGACAATACGGATATCGCAGCCCTGCCCCGGGAATGGAAGAGCTGCGACCTGCTTATCCGCACCGGAACGCTCATCCATCCGGAGCAGCTCAGGTGCGGCATACAGATTCTTTCCGACAGCGCCGGAGCGAAAAGCGGAGACACCGCCCATATTGGAAAGACTGCGCCCGTCTGTACCTGTGACGAGGGCGATATAACCGTCCGCATATACCCGGACAAACATACGGAAATAAGGAGTGAGGGCTTATGGCCAGGCTGAACGAACAGGATTTCAGAAAAGCGCTGTCATCCGGAAATATCAGCAATGTCTATCTTATCTACGGAGAAGAAAAATACCTCGTGAGGGAATATACAAAGCGTCTTTGTGACAAAGTTGCCGGAAAGGAACCCTCGGATTTTGATTATTTACGCTTCGGGTCATCGGCCCCACTGGAGGATATATTCTTTGCCTGTGACCAGTTTCCGCTGTTTTCAAAGTACAAATGCGTTGTGGTGTCGGACTATGACGTCAACTCACTGTCGGATAACGACCTGAAGCTTCTGACAAAGAACTGTGAGGACATTGCCTCCTCCGCGGTGCTGATATTCACCATGCCCACACTTTCCTATGAGGGCGGAAAGAACGACAAAAAGTCGGCAAAGCTGCAGAAGCTTGCTTCATCCCTCCAGAAATGCGGAACGGTGCTGGAGCTTACGCGCAGGGATGACCTTGCCCTTGAAGCCCAGCTTGCTGCGTGGGCGGAGAAGGAGGGCTGCGCTCTGACAAAGCTCAACGCATCCCGCATCATATCCCTGTGCGGAACGGACATGAACGCCCTGAGAAATGAAATGGACAAGCTTATTGCCTATGCGGACGGCAGGGAGATCACCCGTGAAATGATAGGCATGCTGGTCGTAAAAAACACCGAGGCAAGGATATTCGCCCTTTCCGACTGCATTTCAAACGGCGACCACAGCGGAGCCTATTCCCAGCTTTATGCCCTTTTTGAGCAGAACGAAAAACCGGAGATCATACTGTCCGTTCTCGGCACGGTCTATATCGATATGTACCGGGCAAAGACGGCCTCCGAAAGCGGGAAGTCAATTTCTGAGGCTGCCTCTGACTTCAAGTACGGAAAGCGGGAATTTCTCCTCAAAAATGCGGGCAAAAGGGCAGCGCGTTTCAGCACCGCAGCCCTCAGGAACATCCTTGACATCATTCTTGAAACGGACATCAGGATGAAGAGCAAGCCGGACGACAGAAGGATACTTCTTGAAACGCTCATTGCAAGGCTGATAGTTGCGACTAATGCAAAAAACAGCGTCAGGACTTAAAAACGGGGTGCAGGTATTGATAAAACTAAAGGAAGCAATAATAGTTGAAGGAAAATATGACAAGATAAAGCTGTCAAACTTTATTGACGGACTGATAATTACCACCGAAGGCTTCGGTGTATTCAGGGACAAGGAAAAACAGCAGCTGATACGCCGCCTTGCGGAGACCCGGGGCATACTTGTGATGACCGACAGTGACGGAGCCGGATTTGTTATCCGTAATTTCTTGAAGGGCGTTGTGCCGCCGGAGCTTATACATCACGCCTATATCCCGGATATTTTCGGAAAGGAAAGGCGCAAGACCGCTCCTTCAAAGGAAGGCAAGTTAGGCGTTGAGGGGCTTTCGGAAGAACTGCTGGTAAGCTGTATCCGCCGATCCGGCGTTGAATGTACATCGGAGCATCAGCGCTCCCATCCTGCCGGTGAGATAACAAAGGCGGACCTGTTTGAATACGGACTTACAGGCTGCAAAAATGCCGCTGAAAACCGAAGCAGACTCAAACAAAAGCTGGGTCTGCCTCAGAACATTACGTCAAATTCCATGCTTGCCGTACTCAACTGTCTTATGACACGGGAGGAACTGCAGCAGCTCATGGAACAGCAAACACAGAACGGGGATGACTTATGATAACAGTAACAACGCCCGGAACAGGGGGTATGATGCCCCTTAAGAACCGATGGCTCTCTACCTGTCTTCTGACGGTAAACGGACATTCGGTGCTGATCGACTGCGGAGAGGGCACACAGATCGCCCTCAAAGCCGCCGGCCGCCGCTTCAAGCCCATTGACGTGGTATGTATTACCCACTTTCACGCCGACCACATCTCCGGACTGCCGGGATTTCTGCTGACCATGTGCAGCGAGGGACGAACCGAACCGGTCACCATGATAGGTCCCAGAGGGCTGGAACAGGTGGTGCGCAGTCTGTGTATCATTGCGCCGAATCTGACTTTCTCTATAAGCTTTGTGGAAGTCAGCGGCAGTCCCCCGCCGCTTTTGAATGAGGGTCTCAGAATAAAGCCCTTCTTTGTCCGCCACGGCATAACCTGTCTGGGCTATACCTTTGAGCTTGACCGACCGGGACGCTTTGACCCGGAAAAGGCGCGGCAGAACAATGTTCCCCTGTGCTTCTGGAACACCCTGCAGCACGGCGGAACGGCTGAGCAGGACGGCATTGTCTATACTCCCGATTTGGTGCTGGGGCCGCCCCGCAGGGGACTGAAAGTGACCTACACCACAGACACCCGCCCCGCCCGCAGTATTGTGGAGAACTCCCGGGAAGCCGACCTGCTTATCTGTGAGGGGATGTTCGGCAATGAAGAAAAGCTTCCCCGCGCAAAGGAGACACACCATATGATGTTCTCCGAAGCCGCCGCATTAGCCTCCGAAGCCGGTGCAAAGCGCCTGTGGCTGACCCATTTCAGCCCGTCGCTGTCTGTGCCGGAGGAAGAAATATCATCGGCTCAGGCAGTCTTTCCCCTGGCCGAATGTGCCTTTGACGGCAGGACCATAGACCTGAGATTTGAGGATGAATAAAGACCCGCCGTGATGTCGTAACAAGGGTCGGAGCATCATTTTTCAAAACGAAAGAAAAAACAAGGGCCGTCACCGTTCCCGGAAGACGACCCTTGATGTTTTGTTATGATCTGTCAGAAGCTCAGATACCCGACATATCCCTGGGTATACATATCGTCGGTGATGGGCTGGTACCTCTGACCGCCCTGGGTGCTGTACTGCTCATAGAAGCCGTTGTTTGCCATATAGATATCACCGGTGGTGGTATCGTATACTCTCTCGCTGCCCATGGTGGCGTCGGAGCGCTTCTGGCTCATAATATCCTCAGACTTATTCCGGTTGTCCCAGGCCTCCATAATGGGATTTGATTCGTTTGAGCCGGAGCTGGGGCTGTTCAGTACGGAGGTGCTGTATCTCTGCATACAGACCTGTGTCCACTGCACACTGCCCATTATCTTTGTCAGCACACCTTCCCAGTTTGCCATGGTGCCCTTGGGAACATCCATGGAGATGGGGCTTACGATGGTGTACATTCCGTACATTCCCAGGGAGCTTTCAACACAGGCCGAGTAGATGCCTTCCATATTGCCCTTGGAGCTTTTCCAGTCGGCGGTGACAACCCCTGCGTCATATACGCTGGAATTTGCCTGAGCGAAGGCCTTCTGCGATTCCGTCTGGTAGGTGCTGGTGGGCGTCCAGTCAGAAACGTCCTGGGCGTTTGCCGCAACGGCGTCCCTGAAGAAGGAGGTCACGGTGGTGTCCTTCATATAGGTTGAAAGGATGGTGCAGAAATCCATATAGGAAACCGAAACAGTGGAATCCGGATTCTTTACAAGTATCATTGTGCCGGAGCCTGTCTGACCGCCCTGATAGAGGTCAGTGACCTCAACGGTCCAGCCCTTTGGTATCTCACAGGTGACATACTGATGGCTGTAGGTGGTCCACTCGATATTGTTCCATTCGCCGGAGGTCATCTTGAGCTGTGAGTCGACAGGGGACGTTGTGCCCGGTATACCTGTTCCGCCGGGGGCTGTTGCCGTACCGTTTCCGTCGCCGCCGCTGCAGCCCGCAAGGACGGACATTGACAATGCTGCCGCAAGGGCAAGTGATAACAACTTTCTGTTTTTCATATTGAACACTCCTTTATATTGAATCTGATCGAAACCGTGAAATGATTTGCGGTACTGACTGAATCAAAAACAGGCAGGCCATACTTATATGACATATTGTGATAATCGGAAAAAGAGTCGGTGTTGTTCTTAGGGACCATTACGGTGTAATTGCTGTCAGGGTCGTTGAAGCTGACCCATTCGGTATTTGTGTCGGTGACTATCAAGGTGTTTGTATTCTGAGTTTTATTGATCTCCGGAATGTTTTCAGCTGCAGTATCCCGGCCGGAGCATCCGGCAAGGAGAGCTGCTGCAAGAACTGCGGGAAAGACCATTAAAGAAGCTGTTTTTCTTTTCATGCGGAACACCCCTTTTCTGTATCAGTGCCGGCTCAGAAGCCTTTCACTTATATAATCCCCGGGGAGCCCTTGTGGTTACAATTTTTTATAAATCCAAATAGCATGTTGTATTTGCAAGAATTAATTACCGTGTATTATCTTTCCGCCAAGAGCATAAACCGTTTCACCGGTCTTTTCATCGATGTAACTGCTGCCTTCGACAGGACCTTTCTCTTTGTATTGTATCAGCCGGTCGCAGTATACCTGCAGACCGTTAATAACTTCGTTATTATCAGGTGTTTCTCCGCCGGACGGAAAATGTGCTTGCATTGAATTTAATATATCGTTGATCCTGTCTTCGGTTCCTTCGGAACCGTTGGTATAATACAAGTAGGCGTCATTGGACGCAAACAGGTAATCGTAAGCATTTTTTAATCCGTCAAAGTCAATGTACAAAAAGACGGTGTTGTTTTGTTCCTCAGAGTCAAATAGATTTAATGCTCCTGTTTGTGCAAGATTTTCAATACTTTCATCATTGCGGGATTGTCCTCCGACATACAAGGCAAGGTTAAAACCTGTTTTTTCAGCAGTATCCCTGAGCATGGCTTTTATTTTGCTGTATTCTTCTTCGGAAAAGAGGGCGGCTTCGTCATAAAGATATACTGCTCCTTCCTGATAAGGGGCTGCGTTTGAGTCTGTTGAAGAATGTGATGTATTATCCGAGCTGTCAAGTGTTTCCGAGGGATCTGTAACAGAAGACGTTACCGGGTTATCTGTGATATTATTGCTGCTTGCTGCAAAGGATGTACTTCTGTTTTTCGATCGTTCATCGGGATTGCCGGAACATCCGGTGAGAACAGTCATTATAAGCACAGCGGAAATCACGACCGCAGTGAGTCGGGTCCGAACCATGTAAAACACTCCTTTCGGTATGTTGTCCGGTAGGATTTCAAAGAACATCATTTGATAAAATGAATACCGTTTTAATACTTTGGATTATACACAACTCCATTTTAATTATAGCACTTTGATGTATGATTGTCCATATTATGAAGAATACTTTTGGAGATTTTTGGAAAGCCTTGACAGTCATGCAAAAAGTCGCTCCAAAAAGGTTGAAATTAAAATATGATATGTTATAATGATGTGAGAACGCCGGTTGACTGTCCTGTGATCCAGGGCGGGCGTTGAATAAAAAAACTATACGGAGGAATAATCATGATAGCAGTTGCCATTGACGGTCCTGCCGGAGCAGGAAAAAGCACCATTGCCAGAAAAGCAGCCGGAGAGCTGGGTTTCATCTATGTTGACACAGGCGCCATATACCGTGCGGCGGCACTTGCCTGCATCGAGACCAAGACCAGTATTGACGATACAGCCGCTGTTGAGGCCCTGCTTCCTCAGCTTGATATACGCATAGTTTTTCTCAACGGCGAACAGCATATCCTTCTGAATGACAGAGACGTTTCGGAGGCTATCCGCGCCGAAAACGTAAGTATGGCTGCTTCCCGTGTGTCTGCCATCCCTGCAGTAAGGAGCTTCCTCCTTGCCCTGCAGAGAGACTTTGCAAAGAACGCAAATGTAATTATGGACGGAAGGGACATCGGCACCGTTGTTCTGCCCAACGCCCAGGTCAAGATATTCCTCACCGCATCCCCTGAGGTCAGAGCCAGAAGGCGTGTGCTCCAGCTTGAAGAAAAGGGCGAA
>JBGUWL010000011.1:0-8200 GCA_045221075.1 Acutalibacteraceae bacterium | reverse complement strand
CCCATATCCCGATAAACGAAAAGAAGTGGAGCTGAAAACCTCCCTTAAGCGGGTGGATGTCTTCCGGGATGAAGAGACCGGGGCTTTCTATCCCTTCAGCTATCACTGGCAGGGATATGTATTGTCGGAGAGCGGAGAATATCTGAGAGACTGCGAATTTGAATATGCGGCATTCGGAAATTTCGGTACTGAGATAATAAACTCTTCAGGTGAAAGAGAATGGAAGACCACAACCGACAGCAAAGAATACCCCTCCATCATAGTTTCCGGTTCAAGCAAAAACAATGTTGCCGCCGAGGAGAACATCAATGTGGGGGTCATCGAAAAGGACGAGCAGAGCAGCCCGAACTTCAGAGCAACCTGGAAAGCGTCAGGATTGTCCTCGTTTATAATTTATAAACGCCGTGATTTTTTCAAGGAAGACTACTACGAAAATGACGGTGTTCTGAAAGAAAACCTGAAACTATATTTCCGGCCTGTTGGTTCCCAGGAATATACGGATATTTCCGACAAACTGACGGATTATTTTGACCGTATCGACTGGTACTCCGAGATATGGCAATCAAGTGATCTGACAGCCAATATCCGACTCAAAGACGATGCACCCGAGGGCACTTACAAGATCATACCCGTACTGAAATTCCACAACTCATACTATTCATGCTCTGACGATAATGTTGATCTGTACCTCTTCAACAACGACATAAGTCAGGAAACACTCCTTCAGACTATCGATAAGGATGACGTTATCCTATATCAGGCGCCCTTTGACCCCTTCTATATAGAAAAGAAGGGTGAAGAATCAGACGAAGCCTATCTCCTTGAGTTTGATGTGGACAATGACACAAACACCCCCTCCATTGAGGAGGACGAGTTCAGCACGGCGGATGCTTCAAATTACAGATCGGTATATATCGATGCTGACAAAGCAAACCAGCCTATCGTCTATAAGGGTTACAGCGAATATCTTTCAGGAGATATACGCGCAGACCGCTTTGTGATAAATGCCTTTGTATCGGCAAACACTGCAGAGAGCGTTATACGAATGAAGGGTTCATACAAGACCCGTCTTGAACAATGGTCGGGCGAAGGAAGTCCCATTAATGAGAATACCGGAGCGGTCACGTCTTCCGGCTGGACATCGGTATCTCCGGACGGAGAGCTTACTGCCGACCCCAGCTTCCCCCAATACAGGATAAATGTCTCCTATAACGAGATCGAAAACGAGCAGTACAGCGGCAGACCGTCGGTCACCTACTACCGGCTTTTTGCCGAGGACGGCGAGCACTATACACTGTACACTGTCTATGTTGTCCCGGCTCAGAGAAACAAGGACATCATATCCTTTGAAATAGCCTGCGACCCCGACGAGCTGAACGAGGGTATCCGCGGAGCCCTGTCGGACAGGTTTACAAACAGCGGAACTGTCTATCAGGAGATCACACAAACATACGGCACGATCTACGGTACTATAAAGGAGCTCAGCGGAAATTCGGTCGAACACTACGAGACAAAATGGTTTGACGGGACTGTTTATGACAGCGAAGGCACTGAACCCCTTGTCTATTCTCTAAAGCCTCATTTATATGATATCAGTCTTTCTGTTCCCGAGGGATACGACTATGACGTCTATCTTCTCAATCAGGAAAAGGACAACTATCAGCTTCTCAGGGACTCTTCCGGAGGCTTCAGCGGAAAGCGTCTTATTCTGAACAGCTCCGACGAACAGCAGTTCGTACTGCGTTTTGTCCTTAAGAAAAATTCCGTTAACATCTGGGGAGTCAGCTATTTCTGGAATGCCTTTTTATCACAGATCCGCGAAGATTCCGGAAAGGCATACGTAGAGACCGTAGGCGGTGGTCGGTTTAATGCTGTAGTAAACTGATACTGTTTTCCGATTAAAAGATGACACTTTTAATCGGAAAAGGCGCCGCCCGATGCGGCGCCCATCTGTGCATACGCACAGATGACGTCTCATGCAAACTCCGACGCGCTGACGCGCTATTAAAAGCAGACTATGTCTGCTTTTAATGGGAGTATAGTATGATACGGTATGATATCAGGTTTCAGGTGCCGGAAACAACAGCAGACAGAAAGGACTTCACGTCAGAAACGGCGGAGTCCCTCTGATATAGCTCAACCCGCAGTGAAGCAGTAATTTTGCAGGAAACGAATGAAAAGGAGGAAGGATCATGTATCAGTTCAACAGATTTACAGAAAAGGCAAACAAGGCTATCAATCTTGCCATACGTTCGGCTCAGGAGTTCGGACACACCTATGTAGGAAGCGAGCATATACTTCTGGGTCTGCTCTTAAGCGCAGACGGCGTTGCATACACTGTACTTGACAGCGCCGGAGCATCCGCCGATGAGCTGTCGCAGCTTATCGAGAAACAGATCGGCAGGGGAGAAAGAACATCTCTTACTCCCGAAGATTTCACACCCAGAACAAAGCGTGTTCTCCAGACGGCTCTGATGCAGGCGGCAGGGATGGGACACAAATACGTTGGAACGGAGCATATCCTTATGGCTCTTGTTGCCGACAAGGAAAGCTATGCCGTCAGCTTCCTTTCGATGATGAATGTACACCGCTCCGATATTGTAAGGCTCCTCAATGAGGCCATCGGCGGTGACGGCGAAAACGGCTTTGAGCCTGACGGCGCCGATACTCCTTCTTCCTCATCCCAGAAGGGCGGCAGCACAAAGATGCTGGACAAGTTCGGACGTGACCTTACTGCCGCCGCATCAAAGGGTGAGATCGACCCTGTTATCGGCCGTCAGGAGGAGATACAGCGTGTTATACAGATACTCTCACGCCGCACAAAGAACAATCCCTGTCTTATCGGCGAACCCGGTGTAGGAAAGACCGCCGTTGCGGAGGGTCTTGCGCTGAAAATAGTAAACGGAGATGTCCCCGAGCCTCTCAAGGACAAGCGTATCGTTTCCCTTGATCTTACGGGAATGATCGCCGGAACTAAATACCGGGGCGACTTTGAAGACAGGATAAGCACCGCCATTGACGAGGTGAAAAAGGCCGGTAACGTGATACTCTTTATCGACGAGCTCCACACCATTATCGGAGCGGGTTCCGCAGAAGGTTCTGCCGATACGGCAAACATTCTCAAACCCTCCCTTGCCAGAGGCGACTTTCAGGTCATAGGCGCAACTACCATAAACGAGTACCGCAAGCACATCGAAAAGGATGCCGCCCTTGAACGCCGATTCCAGCCCGTGACCGTGGGAGAACCTACGGAGGAGGAGGCTGTGGAAATACTAAAGGGACTCCGTGACCGGTACGAGGCACATCACAAGGTAAAGATAGGCGACGAAGCGATAAAGGCAGCCGTCAGTCTTTCATCAAGGTATATTGCGGACAGATTCCTTCCCGACAAGGCCATCGACCTTGTGGACGAGGCTGCATCCCGTGTGCGCCTCAGGACATACACCGCTCCTGACGATCTGCAGGAGCAGGAGAACCGTCTCAAGTCCCTTGAGCAGGAGAAGGCCGAGGCCGTCAATACCCAGGACTTTGAGCGGGCCGCAAAGATACGTGACGAAGAGAAAAAGCTTCGTTCGGAAATAGAACAGAAGAAAAAGGAATGGCAGGACAAGAACCAGCGCAAAAACGGCGAGGTGACTCCGGAGGATATAGCCCAGATCGTTTCGGGCTGGACAGGTGTGCCTGTGGTACAGCTTACCCAGGAGGAGAGCCAGCGTCTGCTGAAACTGGAGGAAGTTCTGCATCAGAGGATAATCGGTCAGGATGAAGCGGTATCCGCCGTTTCCCGCGCCATCCGCAGGGGCAGGGTGGGACTTAAGGATCCCAACCGTCCCGTAGGCTCCTTCATCTTCCTCGGTCCCACAGGAGTTGGCAAGACAGAGCTTTGCAAAGCCCTTGCGCAGGCTATGTTCGGGGACGAAAACGCAATGATACGCTTTGATATGTCGGAATTCATGGAGAAGCACACGGTATCAAAGCTCATCGGTTCCCCTCCGGGCTATGTGGGTTATGACGAGGGCGGTCAGCTTACGGAAGCCGTAAGGCGCCGTCCCTATTCGGTGATACTCTTTGATGAGATCGAAAAGGCTCATCCGGATGTATTCAATATGCTGCTGCAGATACTTGATGACGGAAGGCTGACCGACTCCCAGGGCCGCCATGTCAACTTCAGGAACACGGTCATAATCATGACCTCCAATGTGGGCGCCCGTCTTATCACGGAAAAGCAGAAGAGTCTCGGGTTCTTCGGCGGTGAGGAAAAGGCAGAATCCGAAAGTGAAGCAATGAGAAATTCGGTTCTCTCGGAGCTGAAGCAGGTATTCCGTCCGGAGTTTCTCAACCGTGTGGACGACATCATCGTGTTCCATAAGCTTACCTCCGATGATATCCACAGGATAGCGGGCAATCTGCTCAAGGGCCTTGCCGCCCGTCTCAAGGACATCGGAATTGAAGCATCCTTCAGTGACGAGGCGGTTGCGGCAGTATCCAAGGCAGGATATGACGACGTATACGGCGCACGACCCCTCAAGAGAGCCATCCAGTCGAGCATTGAAGACATGATCTCCGAAAAGATCCTGGAAGGCAGCATAAAGAGCGGCGATTCCGTCCTCTGCGGCTACAGCGGCGACAAATACACCGTGGAGAAAAAGGAAAACACTCCGGAACAGGATGAATCAGTGAGGAGTGAGGAGTGAGGAGTGAAGAGTGAGGAGTGAGGAGTGAGGAGTTTAGCTCCCTCGGTTGAGAGAGGAATAAGTGACGTCTGGAGAAGCGGAGCCGTAATACGAACGCTGATCGGATGGCGGAACTTATGCAAAGCTGGCGGTACGGCGTCGCCGTGACGGATAAGGTGAACATCTGCTATACCGATCAAAGGAGTATTGACGGATCAAGAGAATAAACATCGCAATAACCACAAATAAATATGACCGGCACAGAAATGATCGTGTTCCTGCGCCGGTCATATTTTATTTCGTTTTTGAAGAAAGTGAACGGTTGATGCGTTCATAAACGGGCTTCATGGTAAGTCCCTGAATGACCGTTGTAAAGAACACTATGGCATAGGTCCCGCCCAGGATTATGTAGTATATCCCGTCAGGGAGCATTTCCTTTGTGCTCATTGCAAGGGCGATAGAAAGACCGCCCCGCAGACCTCCCCAGGTGAGCAGCTTCACAAAGGCGGGCTTGCTGTACCCGTCCGGCAGCTTTCCCATAAACTGTACGGAAAGCGTAAGGCTCCCTGCCCGGGCGATAAGATTTGCAGTTATGGCAACAAGCGAGAGCAGTACAACGTGCTCCATCTGCAGTATGCGCACAAAGGTCAGTCCCAGCATTATGTAAAGAACGGAATTCATCAGGGTGTCAAGGGTACCCCAGAATGAATTGAACTGTGTGAGCCTTTCCTCCGGTTCGTTTTTGCAGTATTTTGTGCGCAGGGTCGCAAAGACTATCCCGCATACTACGGACGCAATGGCGCCGGAATACCCGAACTTTTCACACAGGAAATATGAAAGTGAGACTGTGAGCAGGCTTACGAATATCCCGAGACTGCCGTTCTTTGTGAACTTATAGAGAGGGAATGAAGCTACCGTGACCGCGGTCCCTATCAGTGCGGCTCCGAATATCTGGGGTATCATCACACTGAAAAATCCCTCCGCAGAAGAGCCGGATGCAAGTCCCGAAAAGCATACGAACAGGGCAACTCCCACACCGTCATTGAACAGGGATTCGCCTTCGATAAGGAAGGAGATGTTCTTTGATAGCCCGAATTTCCCCAGAATACTTGTTGCCGCAATGGGGTCCGTGGGTGCGACGATGCTGCCGAACATGAGACACACCGGCAGCGAAAGCCCCAATCCTGCAAGAAGTGATACACCGTAGAAGATAAAGCCGTAGAAGCAGGCTCCCAGGAAGGTGGCAACAAAGGCGAGTATGCTTATCTTTCGGGCGTTCTTTGCAAAGTCAGTGATCTTCAGGTGACACGAGCCTGCAAAGAGCATGAAGCAGAGCACCCCGTCCATCAGGAACTTTTCAATGTTGAATACCTGGATCTTTGAAAGCGTTTCTCCTATGTCCGTTCCGGAAAAAATCGCGGCGGCGCCCATGATAAAAAGTCCGATAAACACCGAAAACAGCATAAGCGATATTTCATAAGTCAGCTTGGTGACCTTTTCGTTCAGGAACCCAAGCAGACAGATAAGCGCGAGTATCAGCACAAGGCCCGGTAAAAAATTCATCATTTTGTTTTCTCCTTGTCATTCTGTTCCTGTGTCTGAGGTTTTTTGACCGAATGGACGGGCAGTATAATTTTCGGGGTGGGTATGAATTTTGCCGTGATGGCCGCAAAGAGCATTATGGGAATGAACCTCGGGGGGAATACTATCATCAGCAAAAGTACGGTGGCCAGCGGCTTTTTCAGTGTATGTCCCACGAGGGCCGTGGTAACTACGGCGGCGCAGAAGCAAAAGTCAACATTCAGCAGCAGACTCATGGAACAGCCTATGGCCACACCGCAGAATATAACAGGGAAGAAGTGTCCTCCCTTTAGTCCGGAGTCTATACAGATATTTGTCATCAGCAGCTTGACCACTGCAATACACAGCAGCATCCAGGGACTGAACTGCTCCAGCTGTTCCGTGACCTCATGTATCTGATGCTCGCCGGAAAACATGGTAAGGGGTAAAAGTGTTCCTGCCGCACCCAGCAGCAGACCTCCGCATACTGCCCGGAGTACAACATATCTTTTCAGCAGCTTTTCAAATAGCGAGGTCAGCTTTTTGAAGAAGAAGTACAGGTACCCTCCGGCGATCCCCACAAGGGCAAGAGGCACCGCCCATAAGTACACCGCGGGTTCGACTCCCTGGGATTCCAGGGATTTTATACCTGCGCCGCCTCCTAAAAGGTGATTCAGCAGAATGAATACCCCGAAGGAGCTGAGTATTGCGGAAAAGTACAGAACGATCTTTGAGGATCTTGGCAGAACGGTGTCCCTTTCCGACTCTATGGGTTCCATAAATCCGAACATAGGCGAACGGAAAATGGTTCCTAAAGTTGCGCTCAGACCGATCGCCGTAAGCTCCTCCAGCTCCTTGTGAAATCGTTTGAGCTTGTCGCCCACCCAGGTGCAAAGACCGGCGATTATACCTGTAAGACCTGCTTCGGGTCCTATGCTCGCGCCGATAAGCAGGGGCAGCAGAGCCGAAACAATGATCGAAAAGACATTGTGATAGGGATAGCGGTTTGTCTTCTTGACACGTCCCAGAACAATATACAGCTCCTGGGGATAATCCCCGAAGCGGTGTTTCCAGATGCCGACGATCATACCGCCTGCAGTACACACACACAGGGTATAGAGGGGAAAGTCTGTCTGTGACGGCAGGTATCCCCACAAAAAGTCGATGCCAAGATTCATTATCCGGAGAAACGCCCAGATTATCACGCCGACTATCACACCGAGAAGAACCGTATAAAGAATGAAGATAGCATTGTTTTTTAACTTGCTCACATTATCCCTCCGTCCTTTTTCGTCAGAGTGTATGCTTTGATTATAAACCATTTACATATTTATTTCAATAATAAATATCAAAAATCAACATAACATACAATATACATGCAATAATACTGTTTTCCGATTAAAAGCTGACGATTTTAACCGGAAAAGGCGCCGCCAGAGGCTGCGCCCATCTGTGCATATGCACAGATGATGTCTCATGCAAACTCCGACGCGCTGACGCGCTATTAAAAGCAGACTATGTCTGCATTTAATGGGAGTCAAGTATGAACCATACAGCATACATCAGTGCCGGAAACCTATACCGGAACAGACCGCGGCAGATCATGAAAAATCAAACTATAAGCTGCAAAAACCGCCTCACCGGAAAAGAACCGGTGAAGCGGTACGCTCATCAATAGTGTATATGTTTATTGTCGTTTATTATTATTTATCCATCTACTCATATAGACGGCATTGTTAGTTGTATATTATTGTAGTTTCACTCATAACTCCTCACTCATAACTCCTCACTCATAACTCAGAGAATTCCACTTTCCACATTAATAAATGCGGTATATTTTCATAAAAGCGGTCAATACTAAAACAGGCATAGTTCTATCTCAAAGAAAGGATGATATTATGACTATTATTCCCTGCAGCAAAAGATGTATCCATCAGTCCGACGGATTCTGCAGTCTTGAAGCGGCT
>JBGUWL010000010.1:0-3812 GCA_045221075.1 Acutalibacteraceae bacterium | reverse complement strand
TCGGTGGTCTCCCGGATGCAGTCAATACCTTCGTTCAGGAAAAGAATATACAGAAGGTAAGAGAGATCCAGACAGAGACGTATCGCTTTTATGCAGTAAATGCCTCTCAATATGATTTGGAGAACAAGCTGAAGATTCGAAGGATCTATGATCTGATTCCTTCGAATATGGAAAATAAAAAGAAAAGGGTCGTGGCACAGAGAATCGAAGAGATCGATGGGAAAACTTTTTCAGACTATAAAGATGAGTTTGACTATCTGATCAGCGCGGGCATCGCGCTCAATGTTCAGGCAATCACAAACCCGGCATTCCCGATTCGTGCTTCCGAGAAGAAGAATCTGTTGAAGCTCTACCTGAATGATGTCGGTATTCTTACGGGAATCCTTTATGGAAACAATATTCGAGCGATCCTTGATGATGTCTGCAGCATCAATCTGGGGTCTGTTTATGAGACTGTTGTGGCAAGTGAGCTTATTGCTCATGGTCATCTGCTCTATTATTATGACAACCGAAAAAAAGGTGAGGTTGACTTCCTGATTGATGATTATGACCTTCTTTCTGCGGTTCCGATTGAAGTAAAATCAGGAAAGGACTACACCGTTCACAGCGCACTAAACAATTTTGTTTCCAATGAAGATTATCATATCGCCAAGGCTTATGTTTTATCGAATGAACGCACCGTGTCCCACAACGGTAACATTACATATTTGCCAATATATAATGTCATGTTCTTATGATGATTCGTGGACACCCCAATACAGGAAAGAATGACACACAGAAATAAAGCTGACTGATGAACAAAACCCCGCGCAGAGTCGTGCTCTGCGCGGGCTTGATCCATCAACAAAGGTGTGAAGAGCGTTTTATATCTGTAACAAAAACGTCAGATAGTGAGGGATGCTAAGGACTTTTCCGTCCCTGCCAATGTTACCGTCGATTATTTTCAGAGCCTCTTTTACATGGTACTTCTCAGGATGGTTCAAAACGGTTCGTAAGCTTTTGGCATTGCCGTTCGTTGCTTTTACTTCTATTGGGACGGCGCTCCCGTTCCGCCGAATAATGAAGTTCAGCTCCAGTCCGCTATCTTTGTGGTAATAATAAAGACGACGACCCCTTTTCCCTAAAAAATCTGCAATCAGATTTTCGTAAATCGCCCCTTTATATGTGTAGAGGTTTCCCTGCAGGATATCCCACTGGGTCCCGTCTTCCAGCATGCTGACAAAAAGGCCGGTGTCAGCCATGTAGACTTTGAATTTGTCGGACTCGGCATTTCCATCCAGTGGCAGTTCCGGGGTACTCAGGTTGTAACAACGCCGAATGATCCCGGCATCTTCGATCCACTGCAGGCAACTGATATATTCAGATGCCCGGGCATTCTTTCGTACGATCGAGTATTGGAATTTTTTGTTTTCCTTACTCAACTGACGGG
The DNA here is from genome assembly GCA_045221075.1 of Acutalibacteraceae bacterium. GTDB lineage: Bacteria > Bacillota > Clostridia > Oscillospirales > Acutalibacteraceae > UBA1213. Next base: position 2,383 of record JBGUWL010000010.1, on the reverse strand, counting down.
GGATGGACTCAAAGCACTCTTTTATTTTGACTTTGTCTTCGTCGCCCGCGTATTTTACCATATCATCTTTGTAGGATCGGATGATTCGTCTTTGGATCGCCAAAACGGTATTCAACTGTTTTGTTTCAACAAATGCCTCCACAACTTCCGGCATGCCACCTACAACGACATATTGTAACAAGAGCTCTCGAAGCCGTTCGTGCAGCGCATTTGGAACGGGTGTTTCTGCTTGGAAGCATTCGTTGAGATAGCGAAATGTGTTTTCGTCTATCCCGTTTGCCCACAAAAATTCTTCGAAATCCAGAGGATACATTTCTTCGATCTGTTCATAGCCGATCGGAACGGATCGGGGCAGATTCTTTTTACCATATCCGTGAACCCCGAGCAACGACCCGGTCCCAATGACATCGTACCGACCGTCAAGGGCAAAATATTTGAGCGCCGTTCGCGCGTTTGGACACTCCTGGATTTCATCAAAGACGATAAGGGTCTTTCCGGGCACAAACGAGGCACGAGTCCCTATATTAGCAGACATCAGCATTGTCAGATGGTCAACGTCAAGAGACCCTTCAAATATGGCGGAGTAGCTGCTGTCTTTTACAAAATCCAACAGGATGACATGCTCATAGTTCTCACGCCCAAATTTTTCGACGATAAACGATTTCCCACACTGGCGGCATCCTTTAATAATAAGCGGTGTATGCTTTTTCTCGGCTTTCCACTGTGCCAGTGTCGTCTCCATTTTCCGCTTCAACACGGTGATCGACCTTCTTTCCCATCACTACGCAGGTTTCAACTGTATTTTACCCTCAGCTACACATTTTTTCAAGGGAGTTTTTGCCACTTATCAACACTTTTTCAAGGGAGTTTTTCCACGTTCGGGAAATCATACTGCAACAAGCTCTCAGTCACCACGACTGGGAACTTGTTTTTTTCCACAACTTTCACCTTGCTCTATTGTCTAAAACGCCGAAAATCGTAAATTGCCAAAAATAATTGATGTAACCATTGAAATAAAGCTACTTGATTACCAAAGCCCCACGTGGAGTTACGACTCTGCGCGGGGCTCTCTCCGCTTCCCTTTGCCTTTTATTATAAAAGGTATATAATAAACACGACCCCCGTTCGGGGGACCATCCTCCGGAAAGGAGCTCCTCAACATGAGTGACGAAAAGAAAACCACCGAGACCACGGTCGTGGAAGAGCGGGTCGAGTGGCTGACGAAGGAGAACATCAAAAAGATCCTCCTCATCGCCCTCGCCATCATCCTGATGCTCGTCTTCTTTCAGAAGATCGGCGTGGTGCTCGTATACCTTACAAAGTTCTGGCACATCATCTTTCCCTTCGTGTTCGGCGCATGTCTCGCGTTCGTCGTGAACGTGCCAATGAACCAGATCGAAAACAAGCTGCTTGGAAAGAAGCCCTTCAAGGGGAAGCGCATCCTGTCCTGGTTCATCACTTTCATCCTCATCCTCGCAGTCATTGCAGGCGCCATGTTCATTATTGTGCCGCAGATCGTCGAGACGGCAAAACACATCGCCGCAAACGTGCAGAACATCGGCAGCCTCTCCGATGTGCAGGCGTGGATCATCCAAAAGGTCCCGCAGACGGAGAGCCTCATCGCCAAAGTGGACGTCAGCTACAAGTCCCTGGTCTCCAAGGCGATGGAGTGGGTCCAGAAGTCCGGAAGCCAGCTGCTCAACTCCGGTGTCGGCGTCGTATCCAACATCGTCTCCGGGGTCGCCACCTTCTTCATCGGCTTCGCATTCTCGGTCTACGTGCTCTTCCGCAAGGAAGCGCTGGCCGTGCAGGGCAAGAAGGTGATCTATGCGCTGTTCCCGGAGCGGGTCAATGAGCGCATCCTCAAGGTCTGCAGCCTGTCCTACAAGACCTTCTCGAACTTCATCCGCGGTCAGGTGCTCGAAGCCTGCATCCTCGGCCTTATGTTCTTCATCACCATGAGCATTTTCCGCATGCCGTATGCCATGCTGTGTGCCGTGCTCATCGCCATCACGGCCCTCATTCCCATCTTCGGTGCCTTCCTCGGCGGTGGCATTTCCACCCTGCTCATCCTGATGGAGAGCCCGAAGCTGGCCCTCATCTTCATAGTCATGTTCCTCGTGCTGCAGCAGATCGAAGGCAAGCTCATCTACCCGCACGTCGTCGGTTCCTCCGTCGGACTGCCGGGCATCTGGGTCCTCTTCGCCATTACGGTCGGCGGCGAGCTCATGGGAGTTGCGGGCATGCTCATCTTCGTGCCTCTGTGCTCCGTCCTCTATGCGCTGTTCCGCGAGTTCGTGTATGACCGCCTCGCAAAGCGGCGAGTGACCCCGGACAAGTGGGCGCTGAACCCGCCCCATGCGGCCCGCGGCGAACCCATCAA
>JBGUWL010000009.1:0-2822 GCA_045221075.1 Acutalibacteraceae bacterium | reverse complement strand
CACGGGCCGCTTATTCATAGTTGCCGCCTGGACGCACGGCTTGCCTTTGGAACCACAGGCATGGTTTACCGTCGGCAGTGGTCTTTCTCCGGAGGAAACAGCTCAGATAATGCTTGTTTACAGCGATGACGACGGACTAACATGGTCGGAGCCGCGCAGCATTACTCCTATGGTCAAGAATCCGGCTTGGTACTTTACCTTCCAGGGCCCCGGACGGGGAATTCAGATGGAAGACGGAACTCTTGTTTTCGCTGCTCAGTATCAAGACGAAATCGACCGTACGCCGCATTCCACCATTATGTACAGCTGCGACCACGGTGACACCTGGACTATGGGCACAGGCGCTGCTCCGAATACTACCGAGGCTCAGGTAGTCGAACTTGAGCCTGGTGTTCTGATGCTCAACATGAGGAATGACCGCCGTACCGGAAGGGTAGTTCGCCTGACTCGTGACATGGGCCGGACCTGGGAAGATTATGAGTCAGAGACACTCGTCGAGCCTGTATGTATGGCCTCGCTTCTGAAAGTACCTTCAGATGAAAACTCTATTGGCCGCGACATTCTTCTGTTCTCAAATCCGAACCATCCTACCCGCCGCATCAACATGACGCTACGCGCCAGTCTTGACGGCGGCCGCACCTGGCCGGCCGAAAATTCCATCGTGCTCGATACCCTTGACTGCTGGGGCTATTCCTGCCTCACGATGATAGACCAATCCACCGTCGGCATCCTCTACGAATCCAGCCGCGCCCACATCTTCTTCCAGGCTATCCCTCTCTCCGCCCTTTTCCGCTAAGGTTCTTCACCCGCAACTTCCTGCGCTTTCATACGAACCCGCCCTGTCAGGTGGCGCAAATTCTGACCCACCTGCCGGGAAATCGGCCCTTTTCCCGCCAGGTGGAACATTTTTGAAGTGCGCCCCTTTTGTTGGACGGATTTAACAATGAGATTTGTAGTTATGGGTCCGGTATTGCACAGGACTCATTCCATTCAACTTTTTCTTGATTCGATCCTCGTTGTAGTAACGCAGATATTCATCAAGTTCTTTCAAGAAGTGCTCGACAGAGTCGAACTTCTGCAAATATAACAATTCTGATTTCAAAAGGCCAAAGAAGTTTTCCATCACGGCGTTGTCCAGGCAATTCCCTTTCCTGGACATACTTTGTATTATGTTATTGTCTTTCAGTAATTTCTGATAGTCTTTGTGCTGATACTGCCATCCTTGGTCAGAGTGAAGGATTGCATTAGTCTGGCTTCCGATGACCGCGACCATGTCAGCTATCATGTCCTTCACCATATCCAGGACGGGGTGCCTATAGATTGTATAGGAGATCAGTTCGCTGTTATACAGATCCAGAACAGGAGACAGGTATATCTTTATCCCGAACAGGTGGAACTCGGTCACGTCAGTCACCATCTTCCTATGAGGCTGTGTGGCCTTGAAGTCCCGTTCCAAGAGGTTCGGTGCAATCTTTCCCACCTCCCCCTTATATGATTTGTACTTCTTCATCCTGACCTCGCACTTCAATCCCGCTTCCGCCATCAATCGGCGTACGGTCTTTCCGTTGATGAGATATCCTTCGTTACGCATGGCCAGGGTAAGACGGCGGTAGCCGTAACGCCCTCTGTTTAGATGATATAGCTCAGCGATGCGCTGCCGCTCAACAGCCCATTTATCATGCTTTGGTTTATGGTTGTAATAAAAGGTGGATCTGGCCATCCCCTTGATCTCTAACAAGAGTTCAAGACGGTGTTCTGGCCTTAGTCCTTGGATGGCTTCCGCCCAATCTCGCGAAGTCGGGCTTCTCTTTCTTCGACTAAGGCTTTCACTTTTTTTAGCAGTGCATTCTCCGCCTCAAGATACTCGTTTCGCTTGCGTAGCATCTCGAGCTCATCCAGCTCTGCTTTCGTTCTTTGCCTTTTCTTCCGCATCTTTTTAGTGCTATTTCGTCGGGACAAACCGGGCTCGCCAAACTCTTTGTATAGCTTCATCCAACTACGAAGCGTACAAGGTGAGATCTCGTATTGTAAGCCTGCCACGGACAAAGGTAGCTCGTTTTTCTCGATATCCAGCACGATTTTTATCTTATCGCTTACATCATGGTGCGGACTGTATTCTGGCTCAAGAAGCGCCACCTCCCCTCCGGACAGGTAGCGCTTACGAGCAAGCTTGATGGTATTGCGCCCCATTTTAAGATTCTTCTCTAAGTATGTGATGGACTTCCCTTCATCCATTAAATGCATAGCTTGGACATACTTTAGATAATTTTCGTTCTTTTTCATTTTACCTTTTTTATGTCCAACTTTTGGGGTGCAGATCAAAAATGCGCCACCTGACAGGAGAAAGGTTACTATCGGGTGTGATGACTGAAGTGCGTGGGGATGGTGGAGAAAAGGGAGAAAGAGTTTCGAGGGCATTTTTCTGCCCGAGAAAACTTTCTCCCTTTTCGCGTCAGGGTCTGACAAAGGGCATTCAGCCGAAACCGACCCCGTCAGGGTCTGAAAGACAGGCGCTTGCTGCGCGCAGTTAGATTTGGATGCCGCGGTTAAATCAGCGGGGTGGCGGTCATGGCGGCGGGCTGAGGGATGCCCATAAGCTTGAGGATGGTGGGGGCTACGTTGCAGAGCGCACCGTCCTTGACGGATTTAACATCCTCTCCGGCGCCGATTACCACGAACTGTACCGTGTTGAGTGAATGGGCGGTGTTGGGGCTGCCGTCGGCGTTGACCTCGAAGTCGGCGTTGCCGTGGTCGGCCGTCAGCAGAACGACGTAGTCTTTGGCAAGGGCCTCTTCAACCACGCGGCCGACAAGCTTGTCGAT
>JBGUWL010000008.1:0-10524 GCA_045221075.1 Acutalibacteraceae bacterium | reverse complement strand
ATAGACGGCAGCGTCCGGATCTTCCGCGATCTCCTTGATCTCGGCCTGAGTGTATCGCCTGGTCGTCAGATTAAACTGATTGGTTTTACTGCAAAGCTGCGTAACACGTTCCAGCTCCTCCGGCCGCATCCGGTGAATATCCGCCGTCATTTCCAGCTTTGCTATGTAATCATCCAAATTGAGGCTGTTGCTCATTTCCTTTTTGCGATTTGCCTCAGCCCGGTACATCTGCGTTTTTTTCAGATCCTCCTCGAGAACTCTGAGCGGCCTGCAACTGTCAAACCAGAGCTCCTCGGCAAAGGGCAGCAGCTCCGCTGTATCATTTGGAAACGTGGGAACAAGCGCGTCCGGACATTCGCCCTTCACGGTCTCCCTTTCCACAGGGTTATCGTCAATAAACACGAACCCGCCCTCCGTAAGATTGAGCTCATGCTCCATTGCTTTAAGATTGGCCGCTTTATTCTCCCAATTGATTTTCCTGGATACAAAATCATCGTCGCGCAGCAACATTGCGGGATGCCCCTGAATAGCAGCCTCAGCATCCTCCAGATTGTTTTTGCTGTTGACCGCGAGAAGAATCCCCCTCTTTTTCATTTCCAGAAGCTGACGCTGGAAATCGAAATAGCGCTGTCCCTCTTTGTGATCAGACAGCTCTATGCCCTCCACGCCGTCCTCTCCGATGACACCGCCCCAGAGCGTATTGTCCAGATCAAGCGCAATAATCTTTTTCCTGCTCCCAAAGGCGGTACTGAGCGCTCTGTCGATCTCGGTGCATACAGCAGCCAGTCCTTCGCGGGAATAAGGCATACTGCTCATGTACCACATCTTGTTGGAATAAAAGTGTTTACGCCCGATTTCCGCGATACTGTCGGCAAGATCGAAAACGCAAACATTACTCCTGCTCTCCGTCAAATCCTGTACAAACTGATACCATTCATTCTCCAGTGCGTATTTCAGCTTCCGCTCCGAAAGCGCTTTAATCCTGTTTTCCCTGATATCAATTGTCGAAACGAAAATCGGTACATCGGTAATCAGATTTGTCAGCGTTGTCAGCGCGGTTTTCCAAAGACTCAACCGCGCGTATGCTTCCTCATCGTCCTTCCAGGATCGCGCTTCCGTTCCGTCCAGCAGGATAACCACCGCGTCCGCGTGAAATGTATATAGCCCGGCAGCCGGATTGATGACTTCCTGGATCCAAGTGTCAAACCCCTCCGGCAGATAAAACGCGTATTTTGTGCGCATCCTTGCAGCAATCAGGTCTGTCATAACATTGGACAGGAGCGCGATTCTTTTGACAGCATCACCCATCAGCGGCAGCCTTCTCCTTTATTCGTTAAAATAAGCTCTTTGTATTCTGTGCTACGATCATGTACAGATCGTTCAGCGTCTCAATATCACCGAGCTTTTCCATCGGGATAGAGACGCCGTATTCCGCCTCAAGCTCCATGACAAGTGTCAGCATCATCAGTGAGTCCCATTTGCCCTCTTTATATCGCATTTCCGGGCTGACATCCTCTGCTTCCATGATTTCGGCGACAAACTTCAAGAAATGATCCATGCGTAGACCTCCTGCTGTTATGGAGTATTTTGCAGACTTTAGAATTTTACGATTTTGGCTGGATTGCCGAGCAGCTTTAGACCGCTCCTCGTTCTGGTCATAACGGTACTGCCGGCGCAGATATAAACATCATTCCCGATTGTTAATCCGGGAACCACCTTTGATGTGGAGCCCATGAAGACTCTGTCCCCCAGCGTGCACATACCGGTTACGTCGCAGTGCGCGCTGATCGTGCAGTATTCGCCGAGAACGGAATCGTGCGCAACAGAGGAGTACATGTTGATAATACATCCGTCTCCGATTACAGCATTATCCGAGATTAGGGCAAACGGATATACGATCACGCCTTCTCCCAGCGCGCAACTGTCGGCCACGACGGCATTCGGATGAATCAGCGTCACAAAATTTGCGCCTCTGGCTTTCAGTTTCTCGACTACGGCCTTGCGGATCTTGCTGTTCCCGATGCAGCATACAAACTCATCATCCGGCGAGATTTCATAGCCATCGACTGTGGACAAGACCAAAACGCTGCATTTTTTCCCTTCCAGGGCGCCAAGATCATCATCCAGGAATCCCTTGATCAGCCACCGGCTTTCATGTTCGTTAATATCCTTTGCCCATTGCAGAACTTCTCGACCGCAGCCGCCCGCGCCCACAATCACAAGTGTCTTCATCTGTTTATGTCCTTCTGCATCTCATGAAATCGTTCCCAGGCAGCCGCCACAGTTTGCTCTGACAAGCCGCCTGTTCCGTGCTTATCTATTGTAATTTGAGGATACTCCCATTTTTTCTTCATGAACTCATCCAAGGAGCAGATATACTTTGCAGGAACGCCCGCATATATACCCCCCCCTGGTATATCTTTGTTTACCAGCGAACCGGCGCCGATGATCGTATTCGAACCAATCGACACATTGGGGAGAATCACGGTATTGGCTCCGATAAACACATTGTCGTTAATCTCTATGCAGCCGATGTTTTCCCGGAAGCCGCCACCTTCAATGCAGTTATTCAGCATCCTGTGAATAACATCATGCGTGACAAAGCTTACCTGTGAGGCAATCCACACATTATTGCCGAAAGAGATCAGCTTCGGATAAAGGGGGATTTTCCTGAACATAGTCATGCAGTGTTCGCCCATGCTGAAGAATATATCGTGTTTCCTTAGATACTCTGCTCTTTTTATTGCCGTCGGGCACAAAAACATCCCGACCGTATGTCTAATCCTATACCAGTCCATATTCGCAATCCTGCGTCTCGGAGTATTCGCCTGTGCCCATGAATTCCGGCATCGTCGCGTCATTTTCTGCGCTTATTCCCTCGCGCCTCAATACTGTCAAGACCGTCTTGATAATGATTTTCCAATCGTCCAGGAACGTGATATGATCCACATATTTGATGTCCCAATCGAACTTTTCTTCCCAGGATATAGAATTTCTCCCATGTACCTGTGCAAGGCCCGTAATGCCCGGGCGCACCTCATGGCGGCGAGCCTGACGCTCGTTATATCGCGGGAGATACTGAATCAGTAATGGGCGCGGGCCAACGATGCTCATGTCACCCTTTAGGATATTGAGCAGCTCGGGCAATTCGTCCAGTGAAGTCGAACGCAGTTTCTTCCCAAATGGCGTTAGTCTTGCAGCGTCTTTCGATGAATCAATTACGCCGTCCTTTGGGTTCAGCATCGAGCGGAACTTATATAGCTTGAAAATCTTCTCGTCCTTGCCCGGTCGCTCTTGCGTAAAAATCACGGGACTGCCGAGCTTCTTTTTAACCAGTAGCGCCGTGACGCCCATTACCGGGCTCAAGACGATCATCGCGCCAGTGGAGAGGAACGCATCAAGCGGTCTTTTTATGTATTTTTCATAGACTCCATACGGAACGTGCGCGCTGCTGCTTTTCTCAAAGCGTTCCGCAATGAAGGCAACGACTCCAGAAAAAGTGCATATACCGAGTATGACCTCAATAATCTTCTTTAACGTCTTCATCCGAAGCACCTGTGAATAATCTCAATAACCCTATCCTGCTGCTCCGGGGTCATCTTGTTGTCGCTCGGCAGGCAGAGGCCGCGGCGGAAGATGTCCGCGCCGACGTCGACGCCGACGCCCGCTATGTAGGCGTTGGAGCATGCCCGGCCATTGCCCTCCGATGTAATGAACGGTGCAACACGGTAAATCGGCTGCATGTGCATCGGTTTCCAGATCGGTCGCCCTTCCGCATTGAAGGCCGCAATCGCCGCCAGGATCTCGCCCGGGCTGCTCTTGCCGGGTTCATGCTGCCAGAGCTCGTCCTGCTCGCCCCGCACATGCGGCGCCATGGCGTCTTCATCAATGATCAGACAGCTCAGCCAGAAATTCGGCACAGACTTCTCCCTGTCCCAAGGATTCATTTTCACCGGTAAATCCGTGAGCCCCTTTTCGTAGCGCTCCCAAATCGCCCGCTTCTGGTCAATATGCTCCGCCAGATAAGGGATCTGCCCGCGCACGACGCCTGCCACGATATTCGACATGCGATAGTTGTAGCCGACCTCTTCATGCTGATACCAGGCGGCGGCCTCCCGGCTCTGGGTGCTCCATTTGCGTACCTTGTTCGCGTCCTCCATCGAATCCGTCAAGAACATACCGCCCGAGGAGCCGGTGATGATCTTGTTGCCGTTGAAGCTGATGCAGTTGAAGTCGCCCAGCGTTCCTGTCTCGACCCACTTGCCGTTCAGCTTATACTTCGCTCCGAGTGATTCCGCCGCATCCTCGACGATGAGCGCATTGTGTTTTTCGCAGATACCCCGGATCTCTTCTATCTTTCCAGGCGTACCGTACAGGTGCGCAATAACGACAAGCCTTACCTCAGGGTAGAATTCAAAAGCCTTTTCCAGCGCCTTCGGGTCCATATTCCAGGTATCATACTCGGTATCTATGAAGATGGACTCCCCATCCTCATAGGCGACGGGATTAATGGATGCGCAGAAAGTCATGTCCGAACAGAAAACCCTATGCCCCTGCAGTGTACCCTCGTTTGGCCGAGCCTGACCGTACAGCCGTTCTCCCGCCAGCTTGATTGCGAGGTGCAGCACAGCCGTACCTGCGGAAAGCGCAACTGCGTATTTACAGCCCACATAGTCCGCAATCTGCTTTTCTACCTCGTTGATGTTCGCCCCGACGGTTGAGACCCAGTTGGTCAGGATTGCGTCGTCCACCCAGTGCTGCTCGTCCCCGTGCATCGTCGGGCTGGACAACCAGATTTTATTATGAAAAGGCTCGACTCCCGAAAATCGGGGATCAGACTTATAATCCCACATGCTCATTCTCCTATTGTCCCGCTATTGTCCGCTTAGAAAAAGCTGATCTCTTCTCCCGTCGCTTTCTCATAGTCGCGGGCCCATTCCTCATTTACATTATTCAGAACGGCAGTACTCTTTTCGATTTCTATCAGAACACGCCCGGATTCCGCGCCGACAGTGCGGACAGCATATTTCCCCGGCAGGGCGGCCAGCGCTTCTTCTCCGTTTTTAAAACTTCTGACTTCTTTGCCCAGCCGAATCATAAACGGACCGCTTACATAGGAAAGCAGGCAGCGGAGTGAGATGCCGTTTCCGAGATTCTGTGAATGCAGAGAATAGTCCTGTACTTCGAGGCCAAGACGTCTGCACTCCGTGACGATTTCTTCCCGTGTTTCGGGCGGCATGATGGAGTCGGCCAGAATAACGCCCTTGACCCCATATTTCCCTGCAGCTTCCTCCAGCACTTCCAGCCCGCCCACGACAGGGCGCCCGTTAAACACTCTGCCGGTCTCGTGATTCCTGTAATCCATCACGCAAACCGGATGCACAATACTGTGCACGTCGCTCTCCATCCGGCGCAGAAGCATCCTCGCCGTTTCGCCCACGCCGACGATCATCACGTTGAACGAAGCGTTCTTCTCTTTGGCATATCTTGAGAACTCAACAGTAAAAAAGCGATAAGAGAACCGGATCGCGCAGGTTAGAACGAACTGGATTGCAGCGCCGATAACATAGTAGGTGATGGGCATGCGGCGAACAAAAAGAATTGTTCCGAACACCTGAATCAGGAAAGTGACGGCGTTTGCAAGCGCGACACGGTTGACGTCGTTCAGACCCGCATATTTCCACATGCCGTCGTAGAGCTTGAACAGCCAGAAAACGACGATGCAGCAAACTGTGTAGTACGGCGCAAATTTCAAAAACAGCGGCATGAAGAGCGTGCCTGCCAAATGGAACTCATGGTTCACATAGAAGCGGAGCACCAACGCCATGTAATATGAGAAATTGACGGCGAATACGTCAAACAGAACCAGCAGAAGCTTTAAGCCCCATCTCCGTATATTCTCTTTTTTCATTGATTCATTATTCATTCATCTGTTCTCCATCTCTGAAGCACTGTCCGATTCCTGAAAGCCGCGCAAAAAGCTTGAACTTCTGATTCACACCAGCGCGACATATTTCGCGTCTTTGACGACCGTAACCTCGGGATTGGACGGGTGGTAGGTCGGTACCATGTCAGCCACGCGGTCGCGGATTTCCTTGTCGTTGCGGTACGCTGCAGCCATTAAGCCGCTCATCTCGCCCAGGAATTCGTCTGTATCAAAGGGTATCGGACAGCCGATATGAATCAGCTCATTATCCGTTCGGCGCAGGCCTTCCTCCGCCATAAGCTTTTCCTCATACAGCTTTTCCCCGGGGCGCAGGCCGGAATAGACGATCTTGATATCCACGTCCGGTTTATAACCCGAGAGCTTGATGAGGTTGCGTGCCAAGGTGTCGATCTTGACCGGGCTTCCCATATCGAGCACGAAGATTTCTCCGCCCCTGGCATAGGTGCCCGCCAGCATCACAAGGCTCACCGCTTCGGGCACGGTCATGAAATAACGGATAATATCGGGATGCGTGACCGTAACCGGCCCGCCCTCCTCGATCTGACGCTTGAAAATTGGGATCACCGAGCCGTTGGAGCCCAATACGTTCCCAAAGCGTACCGCCACGTATTCGGTCTTGACATTTCTGAAAACCGCGCCGTTCTTATCCGGGTCTACTTCCTCTTCCCCCAGGTGCGTAAAGAGCTGCGGGATCTGAGATGCTTTCCCCTCTTTGATCTTCTTGTCGAAGGATTGTATGATCATCTCGCACAGGCGTTTGCTGGCGCCCATGGTGTTGGTGGGATTCACCGCTTTGTCTGTAGAAATCAGCACAAAACGCTCACATCCGTTGACCATGGCTGCGTAAGCAGTCTTATAAGTACCGATCGCGTTGTTCTTGATGGCTTCGCATGGGCTGTCCTCCATGAGTGGCACATGCTTGTGAGCCGCGGCGTGATAGACGATCTGGGGATGGTAAGTTGAGAACACATCCATCAGGCGGCGGCTGTCGCGCACGGAGCCGATCAGCGTCTCAAAATTCAGGTTTGGATACTTTTTCCTGAGCTCAAGTTGGATGGCGTAGGCGTTATTCTCATAGATATCGAAGATGATGAGCAGCTTCGGCTCATGTGCCGCGATCTGTCGGCAGAGCTCAGAGCCAATGCTCCCGCCGCCGCCCGTAACCAGCACGACCTTGCCGTGGATATAATTGAACACCTCGGTCAGATCCGCCTTGATCGACTCGCGGCCCAAAAGGTCTTCGATCGCCACATCCTTCATGGCGCTGACCGTTACCCTGCCCATAGCCAACTGTGCCAGACCGGGTATCTGCTTAAGCTCACAGCCGGTCTCGCTGCAGATGCCGAGGATCTCTTTTTTGTCCTCCGCCGGTGCCGAGGATATGGCATAGTAAATTTTGTTGACCTTGTACTTCTCGACCGCCGTCATAATGTCATCACGGCCGCCGACGATAGGAACGCCCTCAATGTATCGATTCCATTTGTTGGGGTTGTCGTCAATGATGCAGACCACTTTATCGTGCATCTCACTGGTGGTAGTGATGTCGCGCAGGAGCATCTGTCCGGTCTGGCCCGCGCCGATGATCATCACACGGCCGAGCCCCTGGTTATTCTTAAATGCGTTGACCTTATAAAAGAGCAGAAGCCGATAAGCAAAGCGCGGAATCAGCAGAAAGACGAACTGCGCCCCGGCGCCCCAGATGTAATAGGACAGGGGCATTCTTGTATAGAGCAGCGTGATGGCGGCTGTGTGCAAAAGCGACGCCGTAACCGAACCGCAGAAAGTGCGCACAAGCTCGGTATAGCTGGCAAAGCGCCACATACCGCGGTACATGTTGAAGCGCCAAAATACTGCGACTGCACCGATTGCGTAGGGTGTAATAAATCTTATATATGCAGAAAGAAAATTCCCGGGAATGTGCGAGTATACGCAGTCAAAGCGCAGCCATAACGCGAGAAAATGTGCAAAGCATACAGAAATGATGTCGCAGATCATCAGACAGATCGCCATGACCTGCCAATGCTCCAAACCGCGTTTGTTTTCCTTCTTGTCCATAGAATCCTCTACTTGCCTATAATCTTTTCCCGGCAATCTGCCTCAAGGCCGTGCTGTGGTTCTCCACTGCATTCCAATGTTAGACAGCGCAGAAATCTGTTCTTCATTTAGACAATCCTTCTTGCGCTTCATATTGGCGAGCCAGCTGTTGAGATCGTAGCCGCCGGCAGTTTTATATGCGTGCGGTACTTTCAGATTTCCGTTAAGCTCATAGTACGTTTTAGCCTCGTCATACATTTCCTGCCAACGCTCTGCTACTATATTCCAGCGCATCCCGATACACTCCAGATCGCGAATCCGCTGTTCAGTCAATGTCCCTCTTTTATACTGCTGCCGCTTGAGTTTTATCCACATTCCCAGGCGATAGCCTTCTGCCGTTTCATAATCGGCCGGAACAATGAGATCGCCGTAAGTCCGACTGTATGCCAAGGCTGCCTCATAGCCAATGCGCCAGCGCTCCTCGTCCGCGTTCCAAGCCATACCGATTCGGTCCAGGCGCTTGATTTGCTCTGCTGTCAGCCTCCCGCGCTGTTTTCCGATGCGTATCATACGCTGACTAACGATCCATTTGCCGAGCTTGATTCCACTCGCTGATATATATCGGCCGGGGACAAGTAGATTACCATGCTCGCGGTAGTATTCGACTGCCTCCAGATAGTTCCGCTCCCACTGATCGCTGAACGCATCCCAGACCATGCCGATTTCATTCAACCTTTGAACCCGTTCTTCCATAGCGATATTATTGCGTTGATTTCCCCTAGTCTGCCGCATCCACATAACCCAGACGCCAAGAGGAAATCCGGTTTCCGTCACATATTTGACCGGCACCCGCAAGTCACCAAATTTATCGAAATATGCTTTGGCCTCGAGATAGCTCTTCTCCCAAGAAAGGTCTCGGTAATTGTCCCACACAATTCCAATCGTGTTGAGTTGCGCAATTTGCTCCTCCGTCAGGAAACCTTCCGCTTTTCCTTTATATATTTGACGTTGCGTATTCAACCAGTTTCCGAGCGACAGTCCGGTTTCCGTTTTATATTTCTTGGGAACCATTAGATTACCATGTTCGTAATAGTATTTTTTTGCTTCAGCGTACATTAGTTTCCAAGAACAATTGAGCCGCTGTTCCAGCTCGGCAAACAGGCGCTTGCAGTCCTGTGTCTCATCAATCACCCGGAAACGCTCATTCACGATATTTTCGTATTGGCCTAAATAACGGTAATAGGCAATTGCCGCCTGCATTTCCTCCTGAATACTGCCGATGCTGTAGAGGTTTTCGATGTTCAGGACAATATCGAAGATGACAGCATCCTTCTTCGCACCGGCTGCCAACGCGCGGCCTATCTGCTGTTTATAGATAATGGGAGAAATAGTGGGCCGAAGCAGAATCACGCCGCTCACATCGTCAACGTGGACGCCTTCGTTGAGCATGTCGATGCAGAACAGAAGCTTGAGATGTTCACTTTCATCCGCTTTGAAATCTGCAAAGGCTTTGCTTGTGCTGGGATCGTCGGCATAGGCGCGGTAGACATGCGGCTCGGGATCAACCTTCCCGAACCACTCAGATACCTTTGCAATCATAGTGTCCATGTGTTCAACATTTGAGCAGAACACGAGATACTTGCCGGTTCTGTCTGTCATATGACGGTCAAACACCGCATCCAGACCTTCGGCGTTTTCGAGCGCACGGCGCAGCTTCTCGAAGTATTCTTCCGCTGCCTGCTGTGATGCTTTGCTCTTTGCCTTTTTTACGCGATATTGATATCTCTCCAGCTCCTGCTGATAAGAGAAGATGGAGAGCACATAGCGCGGTGGGTTTAAAATGCCGCGTACGACCGCCTCTCCCAGGGTCATTTCCGAGGCAACGGTCATGTCAAAGGTTTCTGTTGTATCCTTCTGGTTATCCAGATATCGGATGTGGGTTGCCGTGAGGCCAATTACAATTGGATTTTGCGAGAGAATTGTCTGCACCGGTTTCTCCCAGGTCGGCGCGGCAGCACGGTGCATCTCGTCCAAAATGACAGCATCAGGATGCAGTTCGCTCAGTTCCTCCGGCTCCAGCATAGACAGCTTGGCATAGGTCATGAAGCTGATGTTTCCTGGCATCACCGCACCAGTAGCAAGAAGGCTCTCGCACTGGGTTTTAAAGATGTATTCCGAGGGGGAGAGCCACAGCACAGCCTGTTCAGGACGGTCTTCACAGTATTTGAAGCCGATAAAGCTCTTGCCCGTGCCGGTAGGGTGGATCACGCAAGCTCTGCGCGTTGTTTCCAACGTAGATAGGAGAGCCTCATACGCTGTTTGATTGTGGGGGAAAAGCGATATGGACATATTTACTTTTCCTCCTCTCTTGGGTAGCTGTCAGCTGGTATAAAAAGCAAACACCTAATCCAAACGTTCCGTTTGGGTCAGGTGTTTGCTTGAAAGCGTGCAAAGACGTAGACTTTCAATAACACCCAAACGGAAATCTTGATTTGTTTCAAATAAGCGCACTGACACACATACAGTATAACAAAAGTGAACGA
>JBGUWL010000007.1:0-43063 GCA_045221075.1 Acutalibacteraceae bacterium | reverse complement strand
GTCACATTCTTGGACGACAGGTGAGAGACAAGATCGAAGAGCGCCAGGCCGAGATTGGTTTTGCCGATAGAATTTTTACCGTAGATGATGGTCTTCCCGATCAAGTGATCGGTGATACATTGAGAATTGAACTTATAGTCACGGACATCCGAAAAATCAAGTGTAATCGTATCCTTGAAATTCTTAAAGCCGCTGACCTCAAATAGCTTTAGCATAATAATCACCATCCTCGTGTCCTATTATAACCATAACAGAGAGATGAGTCAACAAATTCCGTAATTTTTTTACGGAAAATCCGGAACAAAATTTCGGTTTTCACGCTTTAATCCGAAAAGTCCGGAGAAACAGTCAAACTGCATTCTCCGGACCCACCTGTAATATCAGATTTCTTTCATCTTTCCATCCGTCAGCACATCAATCATAATCTTTGCGCCGAGGCGAAAGGCATATATAAAGGTCTCACAGTCCGTCAACACATTGACCTCCCGCTGGGCGGTCATATATGCTTCAAACTGTTCCTTCTGCTTTTCCGTGAGGGTGTCGATGAAGGCATCCCCGGCTTTTACAGTCTCATTCAAAGCTCTGGCATACTGACTGTCTCTTTTAAAGCTGCGTTCACTGGGGTGAATATCGCCCATGTAAAGGTCTTCCAGAACCTGCATCTCAGTACCCCCTCAGCAATAGACAAGCTCGTTCAGCACGATCTCTTCAGCACGGTTCTGGATGCTGTTCATACGGCGCACCCACTCCATCTGATCGGTGGCCTTGAGAGCTTCGGTCACAGCCTCCCGGTCAGCCATCTGCCGGGTGAGCAATTCCATCCGCTCAGTGCAAGTGCGGTCGATTTCCGTCAGGTGCTGATCCAATTTGCCGGATAGAAGCAGATTAGTAAACAGCACAGGTCTATGCTCCTTCAGGTAGCGTTTCCGCATCCGACCATATTTGCCAATAAACTGCTGCACATCCTCGTCGATTATCAGATTGGGAAGAAGATAATCTCCAACCTGTGTATAGGTGCCGCCGCACTGTTCATAGATAGATTTCTTCATGATTCAAACCTCCATGTTTTTTGCTTTATTTTTATATTTGGGGTTTGAAGCAGATAAGCACCAGTATAAAAATTCAATGTTTATTAGAACTCTTTTCTAGGATGCCTGCGGTAAAAACATCCAACAAACATCCAACGAACTGTTGATTTTTTGCATCTGGCGCGGGTGCTGGATTTGCGGGCGAAAAGTTCAAAAAAGCTAGTATTTTCAACGGTTTGAGGGGTACTTGGCGACACTATGCGACACATGCCGTAACGGTCCAAATCTAATTCAGGTTCTAGTGTCCACTCCGGACGTGCGGGTTCAAGTCCCGCCTCGCGCACCAGCCAAAACCCTGTAGTTTCAATGGCTACAGGGTTTTTTGCTGCCTTTTTAGCCTTGTTTTTAGCCTTGTGCTGGATAATCTTTCTTAACGCTTCGTAACGCTAAACAATCGAAGATATAAAGCTCTGCATCCGGCTGGCGCTCTCCGTTTTCATCTGCGCCGTGACATGAGCATACACGTCCAGGGTAAAGGCTGCCGTGTGGTGGCCAAGATTCTCCTGGACCGCTTTTATATCATCGCCGCACCGAAGAGCCGCAACAGCATACGAATGTCGAAGATCATGAAAGCGAGTATCAGGACAGTCGATTTCTGCGACCAGCTTTTTGAAGTGGAGGTACACGGTTTGAGCCGAGAGATTTCCACCGAGCTCATTCGTAAATACAAGTCTGCCCGGATTGCTCCATGCCTTGCCTGCATCCTTCTTCCATTGATTCTGCCGCTCCTGCTGGCGCTTGAGGACCTCCATAACATACGGAGCCGGAGTCAGATACCGCGTCTTCCCGCTTTTGGTGGGAAGAAAGTGATATTCACCGCTGCCCTTGCGTTCCCGCTGGAGCTGCTTATTGATTGTAAGCATTCCGCGCCGGAAGTCCACACAATCCCAAGTCAAGCCCAGCACCTCCCCTTCCCTGAGTCCGGTAAAGAGAGTGACGATGTAGATGCCCTCAAATTGATGGCCCTGGCAAACGCGAACAAAGTCCTTGATTGCCTCATCGTCAAGGGGCTTGATTTCTTTCCTGACTGCTTTCGGCAGCTTGCAGGCGTTATCCGGGTTTATCCGAATATACCCGAGCTCCTGCGCCTGCTGAAGTGCGCGATGAAGCACGCCGTTGATGTTGCGGATCGTTTTCGCAGTTAACACAGGCTGATCCACTGGACGTTCAATCAAGCTGTTAATAAAGCGCTGAAGATCCTCGGTCTTAACAGCTTCACTGCGATGCAGCCGGGGTTTTTGTTCTAGCGAGCCCGTGGTGTGGAGAGATTCCCGCTGTCAGCTTTCGCTTTGAGTTGTATTCACGCCGATCGCTTTTTCTGGATGACGTTTTAAATACTCCAGGTGTTCCAGGAACTCAGGCGTGCGGGACCAGTATCGAATTCCCCAGTTTTCAAAGTTCCATTCTTCCATATATTCATTACATTCGTAATCCACATACCAGATCAGGCCGTCCCGAATCACAAAATTGGTTGGAAAGTAATCAATATTCAGGCCAGCTTCCTTCGCCCGCGCTGCCATCTCCCGTACCTGATCCAGGTAAATATCAGCTGAATCGCCGTCCCGCACCAGTTGAAAGATCGTCTTTCCGGCGATATATTCTTTCACTATGATTTCTGCATCTTCGTCAATGTCAATCAACGCTGCAACTCTGATTCCCAGTTCCCGCAGCTGTTCATAAGCCCATTTTTCAGCTTCAATTTTATCACCGAAAGAATAGTATCTGCATGGTTCATGATGGATTTTCTTGACTACCGCCTGTCTGCCTTCAGTTTCCGCAAGATAGGCATAGCCGCCCTTCCCACGGCCAAGAAATTTTATTAAACGGTATTTCTTTCCGCATGCAATAAGTGATTCCATCAAATAGTACTCCTGTCATAATAATTCCGCATATAATATTGTGTGAGGTTTATGTTCTTTGCCCATAAGCCAATTATAGCATAGCTTCGGACAGAGGACAATGACAATAGTAAGCAGTCCTTTTGGAACGGCATTATTTATCTTTTTCCCGTGTGACGCTTCTGTGATGAACCCTGTGCCATACTGCACCCGTAAACAAAAAAAGGCCGCGAGACGGCCCAAAGTTAAAAACACATATTTTGATGACTGGGACGACAGATATGATTCTGACGACTGGTACGATTGTTATTGAGAAAGAGAAGGAGGATGACAAAAATGAGTGGTCTTGAACTGTTTATGAATGAAGCCAAAGCCGATCAAACCTTAGGAAATCAGCTCAGGAATATGCTGGAAAATGCCGGCGTCCTTGAAAGAGCGGAAAAATTCATTGCCCTGGCGAAGGAGCGTGGCTTCCAGATTTCCGAAGTGGAACTGTTTCGATTCCTGGAAAAGTATGAGGCTGACAGGAGCCGTGCATTCCCGGAAGACACGCTGGAAAGCGTTGCAGGAGGAGGTGGAGGAATCAAAGACACCGATGACAAGGAATGGTGGGAATACGGAGTTGAAGCACTGGATGCCATTTTGAAAGGCTTCGGACATTGCTTCAGCGGAGAAAGCCTGGTGGCAACGCCGCACGGCGCAAAGGCAATCAGGGATATTAAGCCCGGTGATGAAGTCGTCTCTCTGGACCGGGATGGCAATAAGAGAGTCGCAGAGGTGACCGATGTCATAGAGCCATGCGAAATGCCGATTGTGGAAGTCACGTTCAGCGACGGTCACAAATGGAACACTACGAAAACACAGTGGTTCTACTGTGGAGATGACGAGTATGCCGCCGTGATGGACGACCAGGGGAAGACGGCGCTGACACTGGATGGCGGAAAAGCTGGCGTTCGCAGTGTCACGGAGACCGAACGAAAAGAACCGGTCTATGATTTCATAGTGGATGGATTGAATGTCATGTTTGTAGACGGCATCGCTGCCGAAGGCTTCAGTTTGAGTTGAAATGACAGGAAATGGCAGTGCAGCAAACCGGCTTTTGGGGGCGTTCATGATGCTTGCCTTTCTGCCTCCGCCGTGGTAAAATTTACAGCGTCGGCAGCGTCATTACGCGCCCGGTGCGCCGCCTGTTCATGAGCCGGCGGCCTGGAATTTGCTGAGAAAAGGAGAAACCATTTATGAGAAGATGGATCAGCGCCGTATTGATCGTCATTTTGCTTTTTTCCCTTTCTGCGAATGCCTTCGCGTCTTCTGAGGAAGCCTCCGGCTATGATTCCGGAACGTACCCGGCCGGCGATCCCGGGGAAGTCGCCGCGGTGATCCTCCACACCAACGATGTGCATGTGGGATATCAGGACAGGATCGGCTATGACGGACTCGCCCTCTATAAGAAAGAGCTTGAAGCACAGTATGACCATGTTTTTCTCATAGATGCCGGGGACGCCATTCAGGGGGCCGCGCTCGGAGCCATTTCCAAGGGTACGGAGATCATCAGGATGATGAACCAGCTGGGATATGATCTCGCGATCCCCGGAAATCATGAGTTTGATTTTGGCTTTGAGGTCCTGGACGACTGCGCCGAACAGCTCAGCTGCGGGTATACCTGCGCGAATTTCTGCGTAACAGGCGGGGAGCCCGTGTTCACGCCCTGACGGATTCTTGAGGCCGGGGATTTGAAGCTCGGCTTTGTGGGCGTGGTCACACCGGATACTTTCACCAGATCGCCGATCAAGGACATCCTGAACGAGGTCGGCGAGCCGATACGATAAAGACCCGGCTGCAAAGCGGCGAAGTGTAACAGCTTCACCGCGATGCAGCCGTTTTTTTATTTTTCCCGTTTGGTGTTTCTGTGATTAACCCTGTGCTATACTGCAACCGTATCCTGAACGAATTGGAGGCAGGCAAGAAAACCACATCATTGAATACCCGCATCCGTGGCTTGCGTGTGTTCTTTACCTTTTGTACGGAGCGGGAGTATATGAAGCCCATCCATCCTAAATTGATGAAGGTGGATGAAGAAATCAAAGAGCCTTACACAGAAACGGAGTTCTATTAGCCTCTGAAGTTAGCGGGAAGATTCTTTTTTTCCTCCATGAATTCTTTGTAGAAGGGCAGAAATGTCTTTGGATCGCGTACAACGCAGCCGGTCGGGAGATGTGCGCGGATCAGATCCCCACATTTTCCACAGGTCATGCAGACTCGCTTCGGGTCGATCCGCCCGTTTCGGATGATCTCATTCGCGTAATCCGGATCAGCAAAGGCCATACGCCCAAAGAGCATCCCGTCACACAGGCCCTGCTCTACCGCGCCCGCGGCATAGAGGTCGGCAAACTGGCGCAGATAGGTCGGCGCGGAGGCATACACCGTCATCTCAGGCACAGCCTGCTTGACGGCGCCTATCCCGTGAATCATGCGGGCAAGACCTTCAAACGGGTGCTCTGGCGCGTCGTATTTACCGGTGTCGAAGGGGCGCGTCACATGAGTCGTGGCATAGGGATTGCCCATTGTGAGGTTTACAAAGCGCAGACCCTCCTCGTGATACAGCTCCCGGACAAGGCGCGTCGGCTCGGTGAGATCGACCTCGAGGCCGCCGCCCTCCCGCACGCCGAAGCCGTACGGCCAGGCATAGCCGTCGTAGAGGCCGAGGCGCGAGGTAATGAGGAAGCTGTCGGTTTCTTCCGCCTTTGCCGCACGGATCGCGTTTTTCAGAAGACGTGTTCGGTTTTCGTAGCTTCCGCCATAGCGTCCGGGACGGGTAAAGCCGGACAAAAGCTCCGCCAGCAGATAGCCATGGCTGGATTTGATGTCCACTGCGTCGAAGCCGGCTTCTTTCGCCAGGCGCGCAGCGACGCCGAAGCGCTCCTCCAACTTCTGCAGATAGTCGTCCGAAACGATACATCCATCATGTGCCGCACGGTATTGCTCAAGAACGGGGTGACGGTAAGCGATCATCGGGGCCGGACGGTTGTCAGGATTCGAGTAGCGGCCGCTGTGATTGGCCTGCAGGATCAGATACGGGGCAAAGCCGTTGGCCTTTATTCCCGCCTCCTTAATCGCGGCGGTGAAGCTTTTGTAGGAATCCAGCGTCTCCTCATTCAGCAGAAGCTGCGTACGGGAGGAGCGCCCTTCCTCTACAATGGAGATAGCCTCGAACCAGATGACCGCCGAGCCGCCAATCGCCTCATTGCAGTAACGGCGGAGCGTATAGTCCGAGGGGCGGCCGTCCGGCGTGGAGTCCGCGCCCTCCATGGGGGCTATACCCAGGCGGTTATGAAAGGTGACGCCGCGGACTGTCAGCGGCTCGGCCAGAACATGCGTGTCCTCCGCGAAGGGCAGGCTCACGCCGAGCTCTTCAGCCTTGGCCTTCACCTCCTCAAGGCTTTTGTAATGAAATCTCTCGTGCTGCATGGTATTTCCTCCTGTATCCGTTTTTTGTCCTTCTTTCTGATTTTAAGCCCGTCCTTGCAAAGCGCGGTTTTGTCTGCTAAACTGACTGCGACGGGAGGTATGTGCCTATGAACATCGATCTGCGGCCGGAGGAGGATCTCCTCATCAGGCATCGCTTCGGGGAACCCGGTTTCTATATGCGGCCGGAACAGCAGGCGGCTCATCCCCATTTTCATTATCAATATGAGCTGCTGCTTTGCACGGGCGGGACGGCGGAATTCATCGTCGCCGATCGCAGCTATACGCTGACAGCGGGCTCCGTGCTTTTTGTCAGCAACCTCGAAAACCATTTTATCTATTCGCACGACGACGCTTTTGAGCGCTACGCGATCCGATTCTCCGGCGAAGCCGCCGAGCGTATGCGAAATCCTTTGCTGCTGTCGCTGTTTCGTCAGCGGCCGGAGGGTTTCTGCCATCTCTACCAGTGCGGGGAAAAGGAGCTGACGCACGCCCAGCGCCTTTTCCAGACGATGGAGCGGGAGTATGCCCGTCAGAAGCCTTGCTGGTCACAGGTTGTGCTCTCCACCTTTCTGATCCTGCTCACCGGTATTTACCGCCGCAGCCCCGAGGCCTTTCCCGCCAGCCGCCATCCCGAAGGGCAGATGCTGATCTTCAACGTACAGAGCTATCTGGAGAGCCATCTGGCAGAAGACTTGAGCCTGGACGCCGTATCCGCGCGCTTTTTCGTGGACAAATATCATCTCAGTCATCAGTTCACGCGCTTTACCGGCTACAGCTTCAAGCAGTTTATTACGTCGGCGCGATTGTCCAAGGCAAAGGATCTGCTCCTGCACACAGACGCCGAGATTCGGCAGATCGCCGGGCAGGTCGGCTATCACAGCGCAACGCACTTTATCCGCGTCTTCAAGGAGGCGGAGGGGCTTTCGCCGCTCCAATACCGGCTCCGGCGGCGTCAGGACTGAAGCCCAAGCAGGCGCGCCGCGTTGCCCCAGCGCAGAAGTTCCTTGTCTGCCTCGGAGAGATCCAGCGCGTCAATGTCCGCGAGCGTCCGCCGCACATAGCCGAAGCCATCCTCCGGGTCAAAGGGCATGTCGCTTGCAAAAAGCATGTGTTCCTTTCCGAAGAACCCGAGGCCGCAGGCAATGGCGTCCTTGCTCCCGAAGGTCGCGCAGTCGGCATAGAAGCGGCGGAATTCCTTCCCCTGATCCAGCCCCTTCACCGGGCTCTCGGTCAGGTTCTCCCGGCCGGGCGCGGTGCGGGAACCATAGAGCTTGAGCCCGTTGTCCAGCCGTCCGCCCTCCATCGGCAGCATACCGCCCGCGTGGTGCAGGACGACATTCAAATCGGGACAACGCTGGAAGAGGCCGGAATACACCAGCCGCGAGGCCGCCATGGTCGTCTCGATGGGCCACATCATCGTCCACCAGAGTTCATAGCGCTCCTCTTTTTCCACTGTATAGTAATATGGCTGCTTCATGGTACGGGCCGGGTGAATCCAGAGCAAGGCTTTCAGGCTGTTCAGCGTTTCATAGAGCCGGTAAAAATCCTCTCCGTCCACCGGGCGGCCGTTTTGATTGGTGAAGATCTGCGCGCCCGCCGCGCCGAGCTTCGTGATCACGTATTCCGCCTCGCGGCAGGCCTTGTCCATGTCGTCCAGCGGAAGCACGGCGACAAAGGTCGGAAAGCGCTCCGGGTACTTCTCACACAGCTCGCTGAAGCATTGATTGGCAAAACGGGCCAGCTCCGCCGTGTGCTCGGGGGCGACAAGCTGCTCCACATTGGGGCTCACGATGCAGGGCACCTGACAGTAGCCGTCAAACTCCTTCATCTTTTCAAGCCTGTACTTCAGGTCGCTCATCGCGGGCATTTTCCGGGCGCGGTTCATCATATGCGCGTTTCCGCCCAGGGCGATGATGCGGTCGTAAAACTCCGGCGGCAGGTAGTGGTTGAACATGTCGATGCTTTTCGGCATATTGTGATCGCTCCTTTCCTTCTCCTGATCTGCATTATACAGAAAGCGGAGACATGCGCAAGGTCTGCGCCCCAAGTGCGCAACAGCAGATAACCGGACGCAAGAAATGTGGATTTACAAAATAAGAAGCATGCCCCTCCCGAAGCTGTTTTCAGAGAGGGGCATGCTTTTTTGCGCATCGTGAAATCCATCTTTTCAATCCAAAATCAACCTATCTTGTGTAATCCGCCCGCTTTGTTGACACCCGCGCTTCGTATATGATAGCCTCTGTACAGACAGAAGCCGCGCGACTATCAACGAAAAAGGAGGGCCGGGACCTTGCCCGGCGAGAGGACAATGAATAAAACCGCCATTGTTACAGGTTCGAGCAGGGGGATCGGTTTCGCCACGGCAAAGCAGCTTTGCCTGGACGGATACAACGTCGTCATGGTCGCGACCGGCCCGCTGGAGAAGAACGCGGACGCCGTCAAAGCGCTGGAAGCGCTCGGCACGAAAGTCCATTATGTACAGGCCAATATCGCCGATCACGACGACCGGCTCCGCATTGTGGAGGAAGCGGTGAAAGCCTTCGGGCGCATCGACGTGCTGGTCAACAACGCGGGCGTTGCTCCAAAGGAACGGGCCGATCTGCTCACCATGTCCGAAGAGAGCTTTGACCGTGTCATTGGCACCAATACAAAAGGAAACATGTTCCTGACCCAGGCTGTCGCGAAACAGATGATCCGCCAGGAGCCGGTAAACGGCCGCAAGGGTGTGATCGTGAACATCTCAAGCTGCTCCGCCGTGGTCAGCAGCGTTAACCGCGGCGAATACTGCGTATCCAAGGCCGGCGTCTCCATGCTCACCACACTCTACGCCGACCGTCTTGCGCCAGAGGGTATTCTTGTGCATGAGATCCGCCCCGGCGTTATCGACACGGATATGACCGGTGCGGTGCATGAGAAATACGACAGGCTCCTCGCCGCCGGGGAGTTTCCGATCGCCCGCTGGGGCAAGCCCGAGGACATTGCCAACGCTGTCAGTCTGCTGGTCTCCGAGAAGCTCTCCTATACCACCGGCAATTATATTGATGTCGACGGCGGATTTCATATCAGGAGGCTGTGATGAAGGTACGCGAGACGATAGAGGTCAACACCTGCGTCGTCGGCTCCGGGGCCGCGGGCTTCAACGCGGCGGATCGCCTCTGGCAGTACGGTCAGCATGATATCCTGCTTATCAGCGAGGATATCAAAGCCGGCACCAGCCGCAATACCGGCAGCGACAAGCAGACCTACTACAAGCTTACCCTCTCCTCCGACACGCCGGACAGCATCTACGAGATGGCGAACACCCTCTTTGACGGCAAATGTGTGGACGGCGACCTCGCCCTCTGTGAGGCCGCACTGAGCGTCCCGTCCTTTCTGCGGCTTGTGGAGCTCGGCGTACCCTTCCCGGTAAACCGCTACGGGGAATACATCGGCTACAAAACCGACCACGACCCCCGGAACCGAGCTACCAGCGTCGGGCCTTATACCAGCCGCGTGATGACAGAGGTGCTGGAGGCTCAGTGCAGAGAGTATGGCATCCCGGTACGCGATCATCTCCAGGTGATCAAAATTCTCTCCGACGGGGAGCGCGTTTACGGGCTTCTCTGCCTGGACACGGAGAGCTTTGCGGATTTTGTGCTCATCAAGTGCCCCAACATCATCTATGCCACCGGCGGCCCCGCGGGCATCTACCGCGACAGTGTGTATCCCGCTTCGCAGTTCGGGGCCAGCGGCCTGGCCTTCGAGGCCGGGGCGCTCGGAAAGAACCTGACGGAATGGCAGTTCGGTCTCGCCTCCGTCCGTCCTCGCTGGAATGTCTCCGGCACCTATATGCAGGTGCTGCCGCGCATGGTGTCCACCGACGCGGAGGGAAAGGACGAGCGGGAATTTCTCCTTGATTTCTTCTCCGACACGGAGGAGATGCTGACGAAGCTCTTTCTGAAGGGCTATCAGTGGCCCTTCGACGTGCGCAAGGTGGATGGCGGCTCCTCGATCATCGACATCCTCGTCTACATGGAGCTGTGCAAAAACCGCCGGGTGTTCCTGGACTTCCGCAGCGATCCGGCAGGCGGGCGCTTTGATTTTGCAAAGCTCTCCGATGAGGCCAGAGATTATCTTGAGAAAGCGGGGGCGCTTGTTCCCGTTCCCCTCGAACGCCTGAAAATCATGAACCAGCCCGCCATCGACTTCTATAAGGAAAACGGCGTGGATCTGGAAAAGGAGATGCTGGAGATTTCCCTTTGCGCCCAGCACAACAACGGCGGTATCGACATTGATCTCCACTGGCAGAGCTGCGTAGAGGGCTTCTTCGTGGTCGGTGAGGCGGCAGGCAGCCACGGCGTCTACCGGCCGGGCGGCTCCGCGCTGAACGCCGGGCAGGTCGGCTCCGCGCGGGCGGCTCTTTATGCGGCAAAGCGCCGCGCGGCGATCCCGGCAGATGAAAAAGTCTTTTCAATCCTGGCGGAAAAAGCGGTTTCGGAAATGAGTGCGCTGGCGGACGCGGTCATCGCGGAAGACAGCAACATCAAGGACTGCCGTCATGCCATGTCCGGCCTTATGAGCACTTATGCCGGGGCGATCCGCGACAGCGCGCAGATTGAAAAAGCGCTGAAAGAGGTGCGCGGCCTTGCCGCCGATCTGGGCGGCCGTGTCCGTATCAGCAAGCCATACGAGCTGCGCTGGGTCTATCGTCTGCGCGATATGCTGATCGCCATGCAGTGCTGCATGACCGCAATGACCGATTATACGGCGCACGGCGGGAAGAGCCGCGGCAGCGCACTCTATACGGACGTCGCAGGCAAAAAGCCTTACGCCCGGCTTCCGGACATTTTCACCTTTTCAGTGGACGACGGGGCGCTGGACGAGGATATCCAGACCGTCCGCTATTCTGACGGCGTCTGTACGGCCGACTGGCGGAAACGCCGTCCGATCCCGGAAAACGACGATTTCTTTGAAGTAGTCTGGAAGAGTTACCGCGAGACCGGAAATATAGATTAACCTGAAAGGGCGCTGCCTCAAGACAAACAAGCTGTTGCCCGAATGAGACAGCGCCCTTTCCTTCCATTGAGAGTGCGATGAATGAAAGTATAAAACTACCAGCGAAAAACACTTTTCCAGCATCGCCAGTCTACCGGCTCAAAGCGTTTCTTCAGCTCCTTGACCAGAAGATTTCGATCCGAGTTTTCAATAAACACATCATATTTGTTGGGAACACCGCCAAAGGTAACGGTCTTTTTTGTACCCATCCGGGTTTCCAGTTCCCTGAGCATCGCTTCTCTCGAGCAGGAGGCGTCATAGAACTTCATGGACGAAAACCCGCTTGTTTCCGCCGGGCGTATATCTACCCGGTATTCCGCGGCCCAATCCTGCCCAAGAAAATGCTTGTGGACTTCCTCAATATGTTCTGTTGTGTCGATCGCCGTAACGCAGACAACGTTCTGGCAGTGATCGCTGTCCGTTTTTACATAATTGCGATAGGCAGAGTATCGTTTTTTTTCAAAGAGCTGTCTCATGCCCTCGTTGGCAAGCTCGGAATAGTGTATCACGAGCAGATTCTGCCGTATACTGTTGCTGAAATACGGCGTGTTCTCCTTTCGCAGCCATGACATGATATTTGCCGCTTTCTCCTCGCTCATGGGCGTAGTCTTCAAATACGCCAGGCTCTGCGTGTCATAGAGCGCAGCCCCGTCCATAACGATGATCGGGCAGCGCAATCTCACCCCGGGCAGAAGCTCCCTGACAGTAGCCTGCGTCTGAACGGTAGACAGGCTGAATTTCATACCGTCATCCATCAGGCGATTCAACTCTACCAAAGAGTATGGCGACAAGTGACTCTCCGAGTCCAGAAGGGAGTGGCCAAGCGCTGAAACAAAAAGCGTATCCGTATTTTTTGCGCGCGGAAGATGAATTCGATTGACAACAGAGGCGACGACTACACCAATGACCGTGTCCAGCAAGCGGTTAAACGCAAAAATGAATGGATTTGTATCTGTAAAGTGGTTGATTGTGATGACAAGGAAAACTGTACCCGCCAGATACGCGGTCTCCTTTACGCCCAGCAGCACGGTCGAATAGAGAACCAGGGCCAGAACAAGCGGAACCAAGATATAATGAAGCCCTTCATCCGGGATTCCGCCGCTGATCAGCCTGATCTCAATCAACAGGAAAAGCAAGCCCCATACCGCGCCGATTACGGTTCCGAGGATACGTTTGCTGGCAACGCCTTTCATGTCTTTTGTGTATGGCTGTATGCACTGCATGGCTGCAAGGGCAGAGTAAAGCGGAATACCCCGATGCCCGCGCAGAACATAAATCAGAAGACAGACCCCGACAGCAATTGCAGTGCGAAGAATTCGCTGTCCGGGTAAAACCGGTGTTTTCTTTGATATCATAAATTCCTCTTGTTCCGCAGCAGTATTCCTGTACTTGATGATCGGCAGAACCGCCGGACATCAGAACGGTGAATTTTTACCATGAAGCCTGTTTTGCACAGGGTTGACGGAAGCGCCTTTCATCGCCCGCGTTCAGGTTGATTCGCGCTCTATCAGCTCCGCCTGAAAGACGAGGCGCTTCGGCGAGGGGTGCATGTCCTCCGCCGCGTTGAGCTCCTCGAGCAGCATCGTCACGGCGCTTGCGCCCATTTCAACAGCCGGGATCTCCATAGCGGTCATGGAGGTTTCCAGCAGCGCGCCGATCGTATGCCCGGTCAGGCTCATGACGCGCACATCCTCCGGCACGCGCTTTTTCTGCTCTTTCAGCAGACGCAGCACACCAAGGCCCTGCGAATCGACGGAGGTGATGATCGCGTCGAGCTGCGGGTACTGAAACAGCAGCGCCTGCGCCTCGCGGTAGCCATGCTCGAAAGAATGCCCGACAAAGGAAGACGGAATGGTAAACTCCGGCAGGCCGAGCTCCTGGATCGCCCGCTGATAGCCGACATAGCGATCCCGGAAGGGCATGATCTTGTTATTCCCGCCCAGAAATCCGATATTGCGGGAACCGAGCTGATATAAATACTGTACCGCATCATAGCCTGTGGCTTTATAATCCCCCACAATGCTGTTCATGCGCGGCACCTGCTCACGGATGACCTGCACCACCGGCGTGCCGGAGGCCTGGATATCCTGAATGAGATGCGTGTTGCGCCCGGTCGAGCCAATGATCAGCCCGTCGATGAAGCCGCCGCGCAGACGGTTCAGACATTCCTTTTCAATCGCGGGATCGTCGGAGCTGTTGCAGAGCAGCACCGCGTAGTTCTGTCGCTGCGCCTCCTGGTTGATGCCCATCACAATTTCGGCAAACACGGACAGGAAGAAGCTCGGCACGATGACGCCGATCGTATGGCGTTTCCCCTGGCGCAGGGCCTGGGCCATTACATTGGGATGATAGCCGAGCTCCTTTGCCGCGGCGTAGACGCGCTTCTTGGTGTCCGGATGTACATAGCCCGTATTGTTCAGCGCGCGTGAAACCGTACTGATATCGACGCAGGCGAGCTTTGCCACATCCTTCAGGGTAGCCATGGCGAACCCCTCCTTCCATTCAAATGAAAGTTTGAAACAAACGCTTGTAACAGCTCTTCTGATAACCATTATAAAAAAGACGAACCGGCATTGCAAGGGCAAATGATACTTTTTCCGTAACGATTCCGTCCACCCCCGTCATTCCGAGCATAGCGAACGCCCGTTTGCGCCCGGCATGGTTTCCATTCTATGCAAATATTTGCACATATCGGGCAACCCGTGCGGATCTCCCGGCATTGTCCCTGAAATCCCAGGTGTTCGTCTGTAAAAGGTACCAGTTGCAATTTACCGTCATAAAGTACAAGTCTTATTGAGAAACGGCCTTCTTTTCTGCTTTATTTTGTTGAATATGCAAAAAATTGCAGAGAGCCTGCAAAACATTGCACACTCTTGAAAAGCTATTGACGAACAGAAAAAAAGCTGTATAATGCAATCAGAACAAGGCAAACGATTGCAGAAGGAACGCAGGGGCCCGGCGCTCCGGCTGCAGAACGAAACCCGAAAACATAACAAAATTTTTGAATGAAAAATGAAAAAGGAGATTATGATCATGGCTAAGGTTAAGACCTTCAAGACGATTTTCCCCGCTGTTTCCGTTCCCCTCAACGATGACTACACCATCAACGAGAAAGAGTTCCGCGAATACCTCCGCTGGATCAAGACCTTCTACGGCAAGGGAATCGAAGGCCTCGTCTGCAACGGCCACACCGGCGAAATCACCGGCCTGAGCCGTGCCGAGCGCAAGAGAGTCACCGAGATCTGCGCCGAAGAGTGCGGCGACGTGATGACCATTATCTCCGGCGTCAACTGCGAGAACACCATCGAGTCCATCGAGATGGCGAAGGAAGCCAAGGAAGCCGGCGCTGACGGCATCCTGCTCATGCCCCCGCACATGTGGCTCCGCTTCGGCATGCACCCCGATGCCCCCTTCGAGTACATCAAGGACGTCGCCGAGGGCGCCGACATCGACATCATCATCCACCTCTACCCCGCCACCTCCAAGGCCTTCTACCCGGTCGAGACCCTGATCAAGATGTGCAAGGAGATCCCCCACGTCAAGTGCATCAAGGTCGGCACCCGCGTGACCGCCATCTACGAGCATGACGTCCGCCTGCTCCGTCAGGAGTGCCCCGACATCTCCCTCATCACCTGCCATGACGAGACCCTGTGCGTGACCTGGTTCACCGGCATGGACGGCGCTCTGATCGGCTTTGCCGGCTGCGTGCCCGAGCTCATCTGCGGTGCCTGGAACGTCTTCCATCATCCCGCCGAGCACACCCTCAAGGAGGCTCAGGATTGGTCTGACCGCATCTACCACATCTCCCAGGCCATCTACGGCGGCGGTCAGCCCTCCGGTGAGGCCCACGCCCGCCTGAAGGAAGCCCTTGTCCAGCGCGGCATCTTCAAGAGCGGCCTCATGCGCAAGCCCGTCCTGCCCCTCAACCAGGAGGAGAAGGATTGGATCGCCCTCGGCCTCGAGCGCAGCCAGCTCCCCGCTGTCGACATGACCCAGTTCCAGAAGTAAGAAAAGAATAACCGCATCCCTCATAACAGGTGCGGCTCACGGACATCAGCTGCCCGGCCGTAAAAAAGGCTGGGCAGCTATTGTGCTAAACATTACATTCAGGAGGATAATACCATGAAGAAACTGCTCGCTCTGCTTCTTGTGATGACCATGTTCCTGTCCCTCGGCGCTTCCGCTTTCGCGGCTGTTCCCAAGTTCATGACGGTCGGCACCGGCTCCACCGGCGGCGCCTACTACCCCATCGGCGTTGCGATCGCCGAAGTGCTCACCAGCAAGCTCGGCACCCAGGCCACCGCGGAAGTCACCGGCGGCTCTCTCGATAACCTGATGCTCATCAACCAGGGCGACTGCGACCTCGGCATCGCCCAGGGCAACAACATGATGGACGCCTACAACGGCACCGGCGACTATGTCGACAACGCCTATGAGAACATCAACGCCATGTTCGGCGGCCTCTCCAAGGGCTACTTCCAGGTCGTTGTGCTCGACAATTCCCCCATCCAGTCCATGGCCGACCTGAAGGGCAAGAAGGTCTGCATGGGTCCTGCCGGCAACGCCGCCATCATCCTCGCAAACCTCGTTTGGGGCAAGTACGGCTTCTCCACCGATGACATCAAGACCACCTATGTCGCTTATGACGACGGCATCTCCCAGCTTGAGGACGGCAACGTCGACGCCGTTTACATCCAGACCGCCATCCCCGCCTCCGCCATCCAGCAGCTCGCCGCGGGCGGCAAGGCCTACCGCCTCCTCTCCGTTGACGAAGACATCGCCAAGGAGCTCTGCGACGAATACGGCTACTTCGGCTACGGCACGATCGCCAAGGGCGTTTACGACAACATGAAGGAAGACGTCAACACCATGTATGTCTCCAACATGGTCGCCTGCCGCGCCGACCTGGACGAGGATCTCGTGTATGAGATGACCAAGGCCATCTTCGAGAATCTCGACATCATCAAGTCCTCCCACAAGGCCGCCAGCGGTCTGTCCCTCGAGAACGCCGTCCGCGTCTCCATCCCCATGCATCCCGGCGCAGAGCGCTACTTCAAGGAAGTCGGCGCGATGTAATCCTTACGATTGGAGCAATGTAAGTCATGGAGAACACACTTGCTCAGGACATGACGCTGGACGATAAGGTTCGGTCCTGGCTGTGCAGAATCATCTACATCGCAACGTCATGCCTTTATCTCTACACCGCCGGCTTCGGCAGTCTGGACGAGATGGTGCAGCGCTGCCTGCTGATCATGGTCGCGGGCTTCACGGTGTTCCTCACCAAGCCCTTCACGATCAAGGGAAACCGCAACGCGATGACCCGTATGCTCGACTGGCTCTTCGCCATCGCGATCATTGTGGCCTGCGTGTACATCATGACCGTCTGGCCGGCAAGATCCGTATCCACCAAGGCCAAGCCCCCGCTTGACAGCATTATGGGCACGATCATGATCTTCGTGCTGCTGGTCGCCACCTACAAGACCACGGGCTGGCCTCTGGTCATCACCTGCTGCGTATTCCTGCTTTACGCTCTGCTCGGCCCGTACATGCCCGGTTTTCTCGCCCACAGGGGCTATACCTGGAAGCGCGTGGCGGAGACCATGTACGTCTCCACCCAGGCCATCTTCGGCGTCCCTGCCGGCATTGCGGCAACCTACATTGTCTGTTTCGTCATCTTCGGCAGCTTCCTGGAGACCTTCGGCGCAGGTCAGTGGTTCGTGGATATCGCCTTCGCGGGCGCAGGCCGCTTCCGCGGCGGCCCGGCAAAGACCGCGATCCTCTCTTCCGCCCTGATGGGCATGATCTCCGGTTCCCCGGCTGCCAATGTCGTCACCACCGGCACCTTTACGATCCCGCTGATGAAGCGCATGGGCTTTAAGCCCCATGTCGCCGGCGCGGTGGAGGCTGTCGCCTCGACAGGCGGCATGTTCACCCCGCCGATCATGGGCGCGGCGGCCTTTATGATGGCGGAGTTCCTGAACGTCAAGTATTCCACCGTCGCCGCGGCCGCCATTCTGCCCGCCGTGCTCTACTACATCTCCGCCATCCTGGTGGTGGACAGCATCTCCGTCAAGGAGCATCTGCTCGGCCTGCCGAGAAATGAGCTGCCCTCCGTCAAGTCGGTCATGAAG
Source organism: Acutalibacteraceae bacterium (assembly GCA_045221075.1). Classification (GTDB taxonomy): domain Bacteria; phylum Bacillota; class Clostridia; order Oscillospirales; family Acutalibacteraceae; genus UBA1213. The sequence goes on along the minus strand of JBGUWL010000007.1, from coordinate 25,504 downwards.
GAGCGCGGATTGATGGGGCTTCCCATCCTGATGATCATTGTCGTCATCCTCATGGGCTGGAGCCCCATGAAGGCCGCCTTCTGGGCCACCCTGCTGACCCTCGCGCTCTCCTTCTTCTCCCCGGCGACGCGCCCCACCGTGGACAAGTTCTTTGAGGCGCTGGAGAGCGGCACCAAGAGCGTCACCGGCATTGCCATCTCCTGCGCGGCCGCCGGCATCATCGTCGGCATCCTGCAGCTGACCGGCCTTGCCACCCGCATGAGCGTCCAGCTCGTGAATCTCGCCAACGGCAATATCTACATCGCGGCGCTGCTGACGGCGATCATCACCATCATTCTGGGCTGCGGCATGCCCCCCACGCCCACCTACGTCATCCTGGCAACCTGCCTGGTTCGCCCGCTGACCGAGATGGGGGCGTCCCCCCTGTCCGCGCATATGTTCATCTTCATGTTCGCCTGCGTCGGCGCCCTGACGCCTCCGGTCGCCATCACGGCTTACACCGCTGCGGCGATCGCCAAGTCCAACCCGAACCAGACGGGCTTCACCTCCTTCCGCATGGGCATTGTGGCCTATATCATCCCCTTCATCTTCCTGCTCAACCCGGCGATCCTGCTGGAGGGCGGCGCGATGGAAGTGGTGATTGCGGCGGCCACCGCCATCCTCGGCGTGTTCTGCCTGACCGGCGCCATTGAGGGTTATATGCTCAAGTACTGGAGCACGGTTACCCGCATCATGCTGGCAGTCGGCGCACTCATGCTGATGATCCCCGGCACGGTGACCGACCTGATCGGCATCGGCCTTGCGGTGCTCGGCTTTGTTCTTGACAAGCTGATCTTCAAGCCCCAGCCGAAGGAGCCGGCCAAAGCCTGAAGCATCCAAATAAAAAGCATGTCTCTCCGCGGACAAAGCTCCGGGAGGGACATGTTTTTTTGTTGTGCAGCCCGACGGACGGGTATAGAATACCAATATGATTAATGGGAGGACGCGCGGCATGGCTGTCAGAAAAGTAAATGGGGGAATCGCGCTTGCACTCGGCGTCCCCCTCGGCGCGATCGGGGCGGCGCTGATGAAGCACGGCAGCTTCGGCCTGACGCCCTTCTACTCTGTCTCCCTCGCCCTGTTTGAAGCCACAGGACGTTTCACGATGGGCTTCTGGAACACGGCCTTTCAGGTTGGGCTGATTCTCGGCCTGATCGTGATCTTGCAAAAATGGAAGCTCTGTTACCCGCTGTCCTTCGCGGTGGCGGCTGTGTCAAGCGCTGTTCTGGATGGGGCAAACGCGGTCTGCGCCGGTTTTCCCCATACCCTGCCCATTCGGATTCTATGCTACGCTGCGGGCTTTCTTGTGATGTGTCTCGGTATCGCCCTGATGGCGGAATGCAAACTGCCAGTAGCGCCGATGAATCTCTTCGTGCGGGAGCTTGCGGAGGAACGGGGAAAGCCCTTCCGCCATGTCAAGCTGTTCTTTGATATTTGTTGCCTGCTTCTGAGTCTCATGGTCTCCCTCTGCTTTACGGGGCGCGTGAGCAGCGGCATCGGTGTGGGGACGATCTTCTCTGCGTTTTTGACGGGCCCCCTCTCCGGGTTTTATATTTCCCGGCTGCGCAGTCAGTTTACTTTTGAAAACCATCTGTCGGTATAAGACGATCAACACAAAGCGGGAGGTTATTTCCTTTGAAAGTCTATCTGAATGATCCGATCGCGCTGTCCGCGCTTGAAAGGCTGAAGGCGCATGTGAAAATCGTAGATAATTATGATCATCCGGAAGAGCTGGATGCAATCATAGTCCGGCAGCAGTACTGTCCCGGCGAGGTGATTCGCAGGGCAACGCGTTGCAGATTGATTCAGCAGCACGGCGTCGGGCTTGACCGCATCGACGTGGAGGCTGCCCGAGAGGCCGGAATCCCTGTTCGGAACACACCGGGGATCAATTCGCGTTCCGCCGCCGAATACACAGTCGCCATGATGATGGACTTGTCCAGAAAGGTGACAGAAATCGATAAGAAAACGCGCAAGGGTTTGCTTTCGGCGTTCGGGATGCCCGAGACGGTTGGCTTCGAGATGACGGGCAAACGCCTCGGGCTGATCGGCAGCGGCAATGTCGCGCGACACGTCGCGCAGATTTGCAGAGACGGCTTCCACATGGAAATCTTCTGTCACAATCCGCACCGCAGCGAGGAGGAGCTCCGGGATATGGGCTTTATGCCCGCTACTCTCCGCGAACTGTTCACCGCCTGCGACTATGTCAGTCTCCACTGTCTCCTGACGCCGGAATCTTATCATGTGATTGACGCCTCTTGTTTTGAGGATTGCAACCCGCGGCTTATTCTGATCAACACCGCGCGGGGCGGCCTGATCGACGAGGCGGCGCTCTATGACGCGCTGGTCAGTGGAGGGATCGCTGCGGCGGGACTTGACGTCTTTGAAGAGCAACCGCCTTCAACCGACAATCCCCTCCTGACGCTGGACAATTTCCTCGCTGGGATGCATGTCGCCGGGAGCACTTACGAAGCACTGGAGCGAAACGGGAAAGCGATAGTTGACTCTGTATTCGAAGCATTGGGGATTCCGTCGGATGAGCCGGTCCATGGAACAACTTAATCCGATTGATTTGTATTTACCAATCCGACAGAAGACGCTGCATTAGCTTGACATCCGTCTCCTTGAGCATCAGATCAGGGAAGAAATAATCCCCGACTTGCGTATAGGTTCCGCCCAGCTCTTCAAAGATAGATTTCATGGTGCTTTCTCCTTTCAAATCTGACCACAAAATTGACCCAAGCCACAATAGAACTATCAAAAAGAATTGGACGAATTGATACCTGCTTTTCTGATTTTTGGAACAAATAAGCTAAGAATGTGCTGGCGATCGCCAAGTATCAAAACATCACAAAAGCTGCGGAGGCACTCTATGTGGGGCAGCCTACCCTGAGCAAATTCCTGATTTCTCTGGAGAACGACCTGGGGCTGAAGCTCTTTCGCCGTTCGGGGAATAAATACCTGCTTACCTACGCGGGCGAGCGCTACACCCGACAGGCCGCGGAAATCATACGTTTAAAAAACAATCTCGACGTAGAGCTCGCGGACATCCTCAAGCGCGACGTCGGTACCCTGAACGTGGCCTTTGCCAATATGCGCTGTACCTATATGCTGCCATACGCGCTCCCGGCTTTTGAAAAGCTGCACCCCAATGTGCGGGTCAACGTCTTTGAGGGCAACTCCGATGAGAACGACCGCCGACTGCTGGACGGCAGTGTGGAGGTTGCCTTCTACAGCAAGCCCGCGACATTGAACGCGCAGCTTGAATATGAAAGTCTCGGGGAAGAGGAGCTTTTGGTCATCACAAAAAAAGATCATCCCGTTGGTCGCTTTGCCGAGCCCAATCCCCATAACAGCTATCCGCGCCTTGATCTGAAGCTGCTTGAAAAGGAACGCGTTCTTCTTATGAAGCCGGAGCAGCGTACACGCCAGATCATGGACAACTATCTCCGCGAAAACGGTATTCAGTATGACAATGTCCTGTATACCGGAAATCTTCCCGCCATCATGGAACTGGTTGCCCAGGGCTACGGCGTTTCCTTTATGTTCGAGCCGCATCTTCGCCACCGGCTCGGCACGGTTCCCATCGACTGCTACAGCTTCGGCGAGCCCAAAATGGTCACGGATTTTGTGGCAGCCACGCGCAAGGGCGCCTACCTCTCCACCTACGCCCGCGACTTTATCGAGATAGCAAGGCAGATGCACGCGCATCCGTAAAGCGGGAGCCTGCACAGTGACATAGAAATATTGGCTCATCTTTTCTCCGACTCGGCTCGTCAGGCAGACCTGAGAAGAATTTCCTTTGATGTTATTCTGTCGCTGATCGAAGCGGAAAACGGACCAAAGTCTGCACATCCTTCATGTGCGGCTTCGGTCCGTTTTCTCTTTTCGTTCGGTTTTGCAAAACTCATTTCTTGCGTTTTTAACTGTTCAGTCCCGGCCAATTCATGAGAGAAAACGTCCGGCTTTCGTCATTGCGAACATTCTGACGCGTGAGAACCGCGCGACATTCCAAGCTCTGCTGTGACCGATGTCACTTAAGTGAGCGTCCAGATCTTCGATTTTTACACCTCAGGCGGGTGTGGCAATCCGCATCTCTTTTACGCAAGCAAGATGTGCAGTTTGCACAAAGAAAAACGGATTCCCACGCCAGTGTTTCGACACGACAAGCATGGAACGACGCGCGCTTCCCGCGCGTCGCTATGCTCGGAATGACGGGGGGCGGACTGAACAGTTGCATATTTTTTAAAATGGACACACGGGGACTATTGCTTAAGAAATGATGTCTATAGAAGTAGAGAATTATGCACATTTTTTCTTGAAAAAAACCGGCACTTTTGTTATACTACATTTGTGTTAATGTGCTCATTTGAAACAAATGAGGCTAAATTGCTCTACGAAGTGAAAGGCAACCTGAAAGTTCCCCGTGAGTACAAAACAATTGCCGGTCACAAATTGAATCCCTGGTTATGCAGGAGGAAGCGCGAACAGGATTGCCTGAGCACCGATCAGATCGCGGCGCTGACTGCAATCGGGATGAATTGGACTGGCAAGGCAAGGAGCAGTGCGATGACCTGTAAGCTGAATCCGAACCTCAAAAAAATACAATCATCGCTCACTGTCATAATCGACGGGACAGAGAAAGAATACCGCAATGGTGAAGAGCTGACAGGGCAGGTTTTTGAGAAGTCCTGTCTGGCTGACAGTATTACCGCAAGGAGTAATCGGATCATCATACACCTGTGAGATAATGATCGGATGAACGCCTATTCCGAGATTGAGCAGGCTTATGAATCAGCAAGCTTTTTCTAAAGAGGTTATATGAACAATAAAGAAACTCGACGCGGTCTGGAGCATTGGCAAGTCATGGCGATCTGCCTGATGATCTGCGATGTGATCTCCGTCTGCCTTGCGTATTTTCTGGCGCTCTGGCTGCGCTATGACTGCATCTATTCCCACATTCCGCAGAACTATCGGGTCGCCTATGCGCTTTTCATCCTACCTTATGCGCTGGTCGCTGTGGGCGTGTTCTGGGCCTTTCATATGTACCGCGGCATGTGGCGCTACGCAAGCTATACCGAGCTGGTGCGCACCTTCTGCGGTTCGCTTACGGCGTCCGTTATACACAGCGTTTTTATCACCGTCATTTTCTTCCGCTACCCGTTATCGTATTACATCTGGGGCGCGGGCGCGCAGTTCGTGTTTGTGCTTGTGCCGCGCTTTGCCTATCGGATCCTGCTGTTTTACAGGGTCGCGGCGTACAAAAACGCGGAAAATACAAATCGCGTCATGCTCATTGGCGCGGGTCAGGCGGGACAGCTTCTCCTGCGCGACATCAACAGCAACCCGGATCTGCACGACAAGGTCGTCTGCATCATCGACGACAATCCCAACAAATGGAACCGCTACATAGAAAATGTCCCCATCGTCGGCGGACGCGAGGATATTCTTTCAAGTGTTGAGAAATACAAGATCGACAAAATCTATTACGCGATCCCGACAGCTCCGGCGGAGGACAAGAAAGTAATTCTCGGCATCTGCAGCGAGACCGGATGTGAGCTCAAGACCCTGCCCAGCATCACCCAGCTTGTCACCGGACAGGTCACGGTCTCGGATATGAAGGACGTGGCCATTGAGGATTTGCTCGGCCGCGAACCGATCAAGACGGATCTCCGGGAAGTGTTCGCGTTTATCAATGGCAAGACCGTGCTGGTCACGGGTGGGGGCGGCAGCATCGGCAGCGAGCTCTGTCGTCAGATCGCGGCCCATGATCCGAAGTGCCTCATTATCTTCGACATTTACGAGAACAGTGCCTACGCGATTCAGCTGGAGCTTAAAAAGAAGTATCCCGATCTGCATTTGGAGACGCTGATCGGCTCGGTGCGCGACAGCAGACGGTTAATGGATGTGTTTAGTGAATACCGTCCGCAGATCGTCTACCACGCTGCGGCGCACAAACATGTGCCGCTCATGGAGGACAGCCCCTGCGAGGCGATCAAGAACAACGTCCTCGGCACCTACAAGACGGCCTATGCCGCCATGTGCAATGGCTGTGAGCGCTTTGTGCTGATCTCCACGGACAAGGCGGTCAACCCCACCAACATCATGGGCGCAAGCAAACGACTTTGCGAGATGGTGGTGCAGAGCTTCGACCAGAAAATCAAGGCGGGCGAGGCTGCGGATATTCCGCGGCTCAGCAGCCATTTCGAGGTTTTGAGCGGAAACAGTGGACAATTTCAGAATGTACGCACCGAATTTGTCGCGGTACGTTTCGGCAATGTACTGGGCTCCAACGGCTCGGTCATCCCGATCTTCAAGCGGCAGATCGCCGAGGGCGGGCCGGTCACAGTCACGCATCCGGACGTTGTTCGCTATTTCATGACGGTTTCCGAGGCGGTCAGCCTGGTTCTGCTTGCCGGAACCTATGCCCACGGCGGCGAGATCTTTGTCCTCAATATGGGCGATCCGGTGAAGATCGACACCTTGGCGCGGAATCTGATCAAGCTCTCAGGTTTCAAGCCGGATGTGGATATCAAGATCGTTTACTCCGGCCTGCGCCCCGGAGAGAAGCTCTATGAGGAAAAGCTTATGGAGGCGGAAGGCCTGCGCAAGACGGATAACAGACTGATCCATATCGGCAGTCCGATCCCTTTCAATACAGACGCTTTTCTGGATGAGATGGAGACGCTCATGGACGCCGCTTATCACAACGACAGGAACATCCGGGACGTGGTTCGCCGGATGGTATCGACCTACCACCCGGAAGGATCGGCCGAAGACGAAACTGTTTCAGAAAAGGAACTGGTGCGGATCTAAAAAGGAAGGAAGCACGCAATGACATTTGAAGAGCTGCTTCCTGGGATCAGGAGCATTGCCGGCGAAGCCTTCCCAATATGGCAATTCTCGATTTGCCGGAAGTGATCTTGCCCAGCGTACAAAATGAAACTCAATGCTCCGGCTTGGGCGTCGAAGAGCTTGCATAGATTTTCCTGGACGCGATCCGGCAGATCGACGATGGCTCCACAGAGAAAGTGAAAACTCTTATTAAAAGAATGTTGCTTCGGACAGCGGGCTAAGCACTCTCCGGGCAATCGAAGCGAGTGGATGAAATGAACACCAGGACACGACATAAAGGCAATGCCAATTCGCACAGACTGCATTTTATCAAGTTTATACACTGGCTCGTTACCGTTGCGGCCTTCGGCGTGTTTTGGTTAGTCTTTCATTACCCAAATCTGAACTTGCATATTACACGCGCGTTTCGTTATGACATTTTTATCGTTTTGGGCTATGGCGTCCTGCTGATATGGTTTAACAAAACCTTTAATTCTTATACATTGGGTTATTTCCGCATTCGTTCCCTGGCATTTTCCCAGACTTTGTCGGATTTCTTCAGCCTGGTCATTATCTACTTTCTCGTATCCTTTGGCTGGCTCAGGTTTCGCAGCCCGCTGATGTATATTCCGATGCTGATTATTCAGATAGTCTGGAATGTGATCTGGAGCTATTACGCGACTTATTGCTATTACAAGATCGTCCAGCGCTACCATACAGTCGTGGTTTACCGCAACCGCAACGATCTGATCCGATTTGGCGACATCAGCGGGAAGCCGATTGAACGCCTGTTTAATGTTGAGAAATACATACAATACAATGGCACGGATTTCTTTGAGGTTAAGGATCAACTGAAGGGCTATGACGCGCTTTTTGCCGCGGGCGTCAATCCGACGCTGATGAACGCCCTGTGCAAGTATTGCGTGGACGAAGATGTACGCGGTTTCTTCCTTCCGCATATCGGCGATATCATCATGTGTGGGGCGGAACATATCAAGTCCTTTACGACACCGGTGTTATCTGTCCGCCGCTCGACAAAATCCCTTGAATATCTCACAATCAAACGCTTCTTTGACTTCGTACTTTCCGCGATTGCGCTCATGATCCTCAGCCCGCTCATGCTGCTGACTGCGATCCTGATCAAAGTTTACGACCGCGGCCCGGTGTTTTACAAGCAGGTACGTCTGACAAAAGATGGCAAGGAATTCAAGATCATCAAGTTCCGCTCCATGCGTGTCGATGCGGAGAAGGACGGCGTCGCCAGGCTTTCCACCGGCGACAAGGATCCGAGAATTACGCCGGTCGGACATTTTATCCGTGCTTGCAGGCTTGATGAGTTGCCGCAGCTCATCAACATTCTCAAAGGAGACATGTCCATCGTCGGCCCGCGGCCGGAACGCCCGGAGATTGCCGCCGAATATGAAAAGTTCCTGCCGGAGTTTCGGCTGCGCCTACAAGTCAGAGCCGGCCTCACCGGTTACGCGCAGGTCTACGGCAAGTACAACACCAATCCCTACGAGAAGCTGGAATTTGATCTGCTTTACATAAACCAGATGAACCTTTTGACAGATCTGGAGCTCATGTTCAACACCTTCCGCATCCTGTTCTCCAAAGAGAGCACTGAAGGTGTGGAGAATCCGACCGCGTGGATGGTAGAGGAAGAAGCGGAGGCGTATGAGAAAGAGACGGCAAAGGCGGAGTGAAAACCTTAAGGCAAAGTGAATCCAATCACTGTAACGGGAATATACCGGGAGAGGTAACTATTCAGTCCACCCCCGTCATTCCGAGCCAGTGTCGCAACACTGGCGTGGGAATCCGTTTCTTTTTTATTCAAACTGCATACTTTGTTTGTGCTTAAGAGATGCGGATTGCCACACCAGCGACATCGGTCACAGCAGAGCTTGGAATGTCGCGCGGTACTCACGCGTCAGAATGTTCGCAATGACGAAAAACGGACATTTTCCCGTATCATTTGGTCGGGACTGAATAGTTACCGGGAGAGAAGTATATGCAGAAGCAAGAGCAAAACATAGATAACTGCTCAACGGAACAAAAAGCAATTCTTTCTGCCTTAGCGGCTGAGCTGTTCCAAAAGCCGTTAGAGTTACCGGAAACAGTGAACTGGGATGATATGTTCGCGGAAAGCGTCAATCAGACCGTATTCCCACTGGCATTTTATGCGGTGCGCGATCATATCCCAGAAAATATAAAAAACAGATGGGAACCAAGATTTCTTCAGGCGATTGCATCCAATATCCGTGTAACCGCGGCCCATTCAGAGCTGCATAAGATACTGTCTGAGGTCGCTGTCCCGTACGTGATACTGAAAGGCTGCGCATCCTCCATGTTTTACCCCAGGCCGGAGCTCCGGACGATGGGCGACGTCGACTTCCTCGTGGATCATCCCGACCTGGAGCGCTGTACCTCTCTTTTGGAGAAACACGGAATACGGCGCATAGATGACGGCACACACGACTGCCACAGAACATTTTCCGCAAACCGTATCGAGTATGAGCTTCACTGGGCGATTACGGGAATACCGGCTGTCGGAGGGGAAAAAATTCGCGCGTACTTCCGGGATCTCATCACAGACGCGGCGTTTTATCAATATACCGACAGCGGCTGTCGCGTACCGTCGGACTTCCATCATGGCCTCATTCTGCTGCTCCATACGGCCTCCCATCTGACTACTACCGGTATAGGGCTGCGGCATCTCTGTGACTGGGCTGTATTTGTGGAAAAGCTCCCGGAAGAGACTTTCCAAGGAGGCTTTGAAAAATGCCTCAAAGAGACCGGACTGTGGGAGCTTGCGAAGATCCTTACGATGATGAGCGCCCGATACCTCGGGGCGACCCCGAGACAGTGGGCGGCAGGTGCGGAGGATGCCCTGCTCGACAGCCTGATGGATGATATCTGGCGCGGGGGAAACTTTGGTGAAAAGGATCCCCAGCGCAAGAGCTACAGCGTGCTGATGACTGATGGGGATACACATAAGATTGAAGACCGAGGGGTTTTGGAAGCGCTGGCAATTGCGATTCATCGAAAAGCGAAGCTCTATCATCCGAGAATGGCGGCTTCCGGCATTCTTCTGCCTTGCGCCTGGATCGCTGTGTGCTGCCGCTATTCCTGGAGGGTGCTGACAAAAAAACGCCCGTGGATGAAGCTCGGGGAAGATGCGAGGACCGCGAGGCAGCGCAAGGAGCTCTTCAGCCGGCTCAAGCTGTTTGAAGAGTGAAACCTTTTCCGCGCGGAAGAAAGCGAAGAGGCTATACTGCCGATGTGCTTTGAAGCCTGGAAAGCGACGTAGCACTGGAAAACGTCATCAAGATTGGCAGGCGCGTACGCCGCGCTCAAGAGGCTGAATATGTATGAACGATAAAAAACCAAAACCTCTGATTTCCATTCTGATGGCGGCGTACAATTCCGAAAAGACAATCCGTTATGCGATAGAATCTGTCCTGGCGCAAACCTGCCCAGATTGGGAACTGCTGATTGTGGATGACTGCTCCGCCGACAATACCCTGAGTATTGCCGGGAGCTACAGGGATCCCCGTATCCATGTATTTCGCAACCGGGATAACAGCGGCGTTTCCCTTACGCGCAAAATGGGGCTGGACGCGGCGGAAGGGGAGTGGATCGCTGTCCTTGACAGCGACGACATATGGGCGCCGGATAAACTGGAAAAACAGTTGTGTTTCGCGCAATCGCGGGGCGCAGATCTGGTTTTTACCGGATCGGCTTTCATTACAGAAAGCGGCAGCCTCATCGATTGGCAGCTTCATGTGCCTGAAAGTCTTGGCTACCGGGAGCTGCTCAAGCAAAATCTGGTATCCAACTCATCCGTACTTGTAAAGAGCAGCCTCTATCGACAATACTATGTGACAAACGACAGAGTACATGAGGATTATGCGCTGTGGCTGCGCATTACCGGAGCGGGAACAACAGCCTTCGGTATTGACGAACCGCTTCTGTATTATCGGCTTATACGGCCATCCAGATCCAGCAACAAGTTAAAAGCCGCAAAAATGCGCTGGAATACTTACCGCTTTAGCGGTTTGGACTGTGTAACGTCCTCCTATTATATGTGCTGGTATGCCGTGAAAGGTGTCCTGAAATACGGACATCTGCTGAAATAATCGGATGGCGCTGAAAAAAGCAAGCAGAATGCAAGGGCTGTCTGTGACGGCGCAATGACAGACAGTAAGTGGTTTTTCCGAACAGCTGCATTAACCGCCTGCAACGTCACAATAAGCATCAAAGACAAGGAAACTGGAGGATAGGCAAATGAAAAAAGCGATAGTTGTGGGGGGGAGCAGCGGAATAGGTCTTGCGCTATGCAGGCTGCTGATATCTCGGGGATATTTTGTCGAGATTATCAGCAGAAAGCCGCCAAAAGCAGCTGTTCTGGATGATACGAAATTCCACCATAACGCATCGGATCTTTGCTTTTTCGATGAAGAGCTTTTTCACACACTTGCCGGCGATCCCGAAATCGAGATACTCTTTCTCTCGGCCGGTATTGGCAGAATCGCAAATTTTGAAGACTTCCATGTTGCGGAAATTGATAAAACCTTTGCGGTAGACACGGTTTCCACGATAAAGATTCTGAAGCTGTTTTATAACAGGATCCACAGCTCCGGGGATTTTTACTGCGGCGTAATGGGATCGATTGCCGGACTGGTCAATTCACCAATGTTCGCCGTATACGCCGCAGCCAAGGCCGGGATTTGCAGATTCGTTGAGAGTGTGAATATAGAATTGGAAGCGGCCGGTATCGGCAACAGAATATTGGAGGTTTCTCCCGGGTCGATCAAAGGGACCGCTTTCTATGGAGAGGAAAACGATTCCTCCATGAATGCTGATTTAGCTGATGAGATCCTGAAGCGCATGTTTGAACGTGAGACGCGCTTTATTTCACAATATGATGAAGTGTACAAAGATGTGCTGGACAGGAACTGCAGAGATCCGCATCTGTTTGGATTGGAGAGCTATCAGTACAAAATGAACTCCGGACGTGCCAGAAAAGGCAAGGGAGCAGTGATCGGATATCTCTCGGGAACCTTTGACCTTTTCCATATCGGACACTTAAACCTGATCCAGCGTGCAAGGCAGCAATGTGATTATCTTATTGTCGGCGTCCATGACAGCGGCAAATGGAAGGGAAAAGAGACGTATATTCCTTTTGAAGAGCGAAAGAGAATTGTCGGAGCCTGCCGATATGTTGACAAAGTGGTCGACTCGTGTGTTGAGGATTCGGACGCGTGGACGCTCTGGCATTTTGACAAGCTGTTCGTGGGATCGGATTACAAGGGAACAGAGCGCTTTAAACGTTATGAGGAGTTTTTCAGCGACAAGGGCGTTGAGATAGTGTATTTTCCCTATACCCAGAGTACGAGCAGCACGCAGCTTCGCGCGGCCATTGCCAAATCGTAGCATTATCCTGATACATCGTTGAGAGCTTTTGCCGCAAAGAAAACGATTATACAAGCAGAGAGTGAGCAAATAGACTATGCGTCAGCGGGTAATATTTATTCTGAAGCACAACGCGTTCATTCAGAAAGTATACCGGATCACAATGAGTCTTGTATTCAGATCACTGGGTATATTTCTTGCAACGGATGAAAAGCTTGTCGTTTTCGTGTCGTTTATGGGAATGGGCTTTAACGACAGCCCTAAAGTGATTTATGACTATATACAATCCCACGCTGAATATAAAGACTATCACTGCGTGTGGGCTTTTGTTGAGCCCCGGAAATACCCGGAACTGGATACCGTTAAGATCGACAGTTTCCGGTATTTCAAAACCGCGCTGAAGGCCAAGTATTGGATTACCAATACGAACATCGAACGCGGACTGAAGTTTAAGAAGAAGTCCCAGATATACTTGAATACCTGGCATGGAGTCGCGCTTAAACATATTGGGAATGATTGCCCCGGACGGAAGGATTATAACTTCGATACGGTAAATTATCTGGTCGTGTCCGGTAGCCATGATGAAAAAGTCTGGAGAAGCGCGTTTAACGCAAACCCCGCGACATATCTGCGCTGCGGGATGCCGAGAAATGAGGAACTGTGGCGGGCAAACGACACAGACAGGCAGGCAGCGCGCAGAAAAATAAACATACCGTCCGATAAAAAAGTGATTCTCTATGCACCTACATGGAGAGAGAGTACGAACGGCGGCAAGTCATATGATATAAAGCCTCCTGTTCACTTTACCCGTTGGAAAGAGCGGCTGGGAGACGAGTATGTGGTTCTGTTTCGCGCACATCATCAGACTACAAAGGTAATCGGCGTTCAGTTTGACGATTTTGTGCGGGATGAATCCGATTATCCCGCGGTCAATGACCTGATGATCGCGGCGGATCTCCTGATAACGGACTACAGCGCGATTGCGTTTGATTATTGTATTTTATGCAGGCCGATTTTCTGCTTTGCATATGACTATGATACCTATCTGGCCGAGCGCGGAACGTATTTTGAAATTGATGATCAATACCCCAACAAGAGCTGCCGGACAGAAGACGAACTTTTGGAACGGATCAAAAGCATGGATTACGAGGCTGAATGTGAAAATACACGTCGTTTTCGCGATGAGTTCATTCAATACGGTGATAATTCAACCGCGATATGCGTAAAGGCGGTATTTGGTAAGTGAGGGTGTGCTCGGATGCGTGTGCTGATGGTGACCAACAAGGTCAAAACTTACGCGCTTGGATTTCAAAATGTTATCGAGCCGCTGATGTCTCTTGGACATTCGGTTGTATGGGCCGCCGATTTTTCTCAATTTGTTGCGGATCGGAGTGTAATCCCCTGCCGGACAGAGCAAATCTCTATAAACACGAATCCCCTGAACCCCGATAACAGAAGGGCCTATCAGCAGCTGCTCGATATTATCGAGAAACTCAGGATCGAGGCTGTGGTTTGCAGCACCCCGATCGGCGGTGCTTTGGCCAGGCTGGCGGCAAAAAAGAAAAGAATTTCTCCCGTGATATATGAAGCCCATGGCTTCCTGTTTTTCAAAGGCGCTCCGCTGATCAACCGCACCGTATACAAATGGGAGGAAATGATTCTCGCACGTTATACCGATACGCTTATTACCATTACAGAGGAAGATTTTGCGGCCGCGCAGAAACTGAAGCTCCGAAGCGGACGAAAACCGTGTTTCGTACATGGCGCAGGCGTAAAGGTAGGAGTAACCGTCAATATTGACCGGGCTGAAAAGAGGAAAAGCATCGGCGTCGCGGAGAGTGATTTTGTCATTGTATCCGCAGGGGAACTGAATAAAAACAAGAATACGGAGATCATCGTAAAAGCGCTGAAGGATGTGGAGGGAGCACATTACGTCGCATGCGGCGTGGGGCCGGAAAAGGAGAATCTTGAAAGACTGGCACAGAAACTGGGTGTTTCCGACCGATTCCATTTGCTGGGGTACCGTACGGATATGCCGGAAATAATGGCTTGTGCGGACGTGTTTACGATGATGTCCTTCCGCGAGGGATTGCCGCGCGCAATTCTGGAAGCGATGGATCTGGGGCTCCCATGTGTCGGCTCCGATACAAGAGGAATTCGTGATCTCATTGGCACGGACGGCGGCTTTGTCTGCAAGCCGACTGACGCCGCCGCTTTTGCTTCTGCGTTTAATAAGCTCAAGGCTCAGCCTAAACTGCGTCAGGAGTTTGGAGAGCACAATCGCGAGAAAGCGAAAAGCTACTCGACTGAGATAGTTCGGCAGGAATTATTTGATATTTACAGGGAAGTTCTCAAGTAACCGGGTGATTTCATATGCGCGTCAAAGATAAACTGATGAATATAGTCAAAACAAGTCCGGGCATCCGAAAGGCGTACAGTGAGCTTGGGAGTGCTTTTCTCAGGTTTGTCGGTGCATTTGTGATTCAGGACGATAAGCTGATCCTCTTCAACAGCTTTGGCGGGAAAAAATATGATGACAGCCCGAAAGTCGTCTATGAGTTCATGCGAGAGGACAGGCGGTTTGCAGATTATAAGTTCGTTTGGGCATTTCATGAACCCGGCAATTTTGATGTTCCGGGGGCGACCGTTATCAAAACAGACACCCTGCATTACTTCATTACGGCAATGAAGGCGCGGGCCTGGATCACAAATTCGGGAATCGAGAGGGGAATGTCTTTCAAGAAAAAAAGAACGGTCTATCTCAACACCTGGCATGGGACACCCATCAAATATATGGGCGCCGACGCATTGAGAATCCAGCCGTCCAAAATGCCAGAGTGCAGGTATGACAGACAAAATGCGCAGAGTAAATTTGAGGCAGACATTTTTTCCCGTGTTTACAACATCCCATCTGAGAGAATGCTGATCTGCGGTTACCCGCGGAACGATATTTTGACGCGCAACGATACTGAGACGCAGAAAAAAATGAAAAAAAAGCTGGGAATTCAGCAGGACAAAAAGGTTCTGCTGTATGCTCCGACTTTCCGGGAATATGAGAGGGATTCTGCGCGATACTGTGTGCTGAAGCCGCCCGTCAATTTTGAAAAATGGAAAGCCGCCCTTGGAGACGGATATGTTGTGCTTATGCGCTGCCATTACGAGGTAGCGAAACTTCTGAATGACGGTATTGACGGTGATTTTGTGCTGGATGTCTCAGATTATTCGACGCTGAATGATCTCATGTTGGCCGCTGATGTTCTGATCTCGGACTACTCAAGCATTATCTTTGATTTTGCCATTTTGGATCGCCCGATTGTTCTTTATACATATGATTTTGATACATATAAAGAAAAGCGCGGGATGTATATAGATGTGCGGGAGGAATTGCCGGGCGGTTCTGTTTCAGAGGATGAATTGCTCCATATCATCAAGACCTTGGATTCGAAAAAGGCTGTCGATCGCGTACATGCATTTCGCTGTAAATATGTGACCGCTTACGGACAGGCAACGAAAGACACAGTTGATACGCTGTGGGAACTGCTTCAGGAAAAAAACACGTGAAGGAATCGCTGCCTGCAGAGAGAAAACAGACATTCTCCGGGTTCCTGGCTTTTGGAGAACAAGAAGAAAACAAAATGTTTGAAATTGTTTTGAAAAAGGACAAAATATGAAGATTCATTTGTTCCTGTTTGCATATATTACTTTGATGGGGTGTATTGTTTACAGGCATAAACCATATACAAGGAAAAAAAATAAAACATTTTTGATTCTTTCCTTTTCTGCCGTAGGGTTCTTGTTTGCATTTCGCAGTCTCAATGTTGGGTGGGATACAGTCAGATATATAGATGTCTGGAACTGGATTTGCGCCGGCGTAAGTATAAGAAGAATCAGATATGAGTTGTTTTTTAAGCTGTTAATTCTGGTTTGCTCTACATTTTCCCATAACTACACTTTGTTTCTTACGGTTACCGCTTTCATCCTGGTCTATGGCATTGGCAATTTTCTTCTTAATAACTTGAACGAAGGTGAAAGCGCCTTCCTTCCGGTAATTCTGTATTTGTCATTTTGCCTCTATTTTAATTCATATAATCTGATGCGGCAGTATATTGCCTTATCGGCCGTCAGCTCTGCCTATACAGTGCTGAATAAGAAAGAAAGACGCCCGAGAGATTATATCCTTGCCGGAATCATACTGATTATTTCGTTCTTTTTCCATAAGAGCTCCATAATCGCAATTTTGTATTTCTTCCCCTTCCTTATGCCAAAGATGAAAAAAAGGGAAATCCTGCTGATTATCTTTGCCGCTGTCGCTGGGAGCTTATTGATCAGCCGAGTCACGCAGTTTTTGTATTTGCTTTTCCCTGAGTACGTGGAATATGAGACCTCAGAGAAAATAACCGGTGCGGATTCTCTGGGCGGTCAGTACACTATCATGTTTTTATATCAGGCAGTTCTTGTGACCGTAGTCTTTGTGATGTGTGCGAAGGAGTCAAATCAGGAACTGTATCGTTTAGGCGTATTGACAACAATAGGTGCGGCATTTATGGCGATGAGAGTCGTCGTACAATTGTCGTTGCGTTTCAGCTACTACTTTTTACTGTTTCCCTTTATCCTTACGCCAAAAATACTGAACCGATTTACGAGCCCGAATACTAGAATACTGATCAAAGGAGCCATATATCTGATGGCGGTCGGGTTGTTCGTCATAGCACTCAGGAGTTCAAACGGACATCGCGGCTCGATTCCCTTTCAATTTGTGTGGCAATAAGAGAAGGTACAAATGATTATTGATGGCAATATAATAGACTCATCCTTCTATCAGAAGGAAAACAGATGTGCGTATACCGTCAGCAGAGAAACAAAGATGGTATGGGCTGTTCAGCTTGATTTGCTGATGCAGTTGGATAAAATGTGCAAGCTGCACAATTTAAAGTACTGCGTTGGCGCGGGAACGCTGTTGGGCGCAGTCCGGCATAAAGGGTTCATTCCGTGGGATGATGATATAGACGTATATATGCTGCGTGAAGACTTTGACAGATTGACCGCAGTTGCTGATGAGTTTCAGCCGCCTTACTTTCTGCAGAATTCCCATACTGAGCCTAATCTGCTCCGGACGTATTCGAGACTTCGAAACGGAGAGACGACGGGGACAACAGCGGTAGATGCGGATAGGGACATTAACAGAGGGATATTTATTGACATCTTCCCCATTGATGGCATTTCGGATGATCGATTCAAAAACGGGATTCAGAAAGCCCGGAATGCCCTGTATATAAGAATCTTTAATTGTTACAATGCGTCGAAGATTTCGAGCGGCTTCGAAAAGCTGTGCTTCAAGAGAAAAGTGCAGTTCATTTTAGGAAAACTGTTTGTACGGAATAAAGAATCCATATTAAAAAGATATGAAAGAAATATCACGAAGTATTCAAACGGCAGTTCGGCGTTGTGGGGAAACAGAACGATCGTTTTTGACTGTCCCAAATCCCGCCGTCCGCTGAAGGACTATCAGGATTTGATTGATATGCCCTTTGAGATGCTTACCGTTCCCGTGCCGCGTAGCTATGATTCCATGCTCCGTCAGCAGTATGGGGATTATATGAAGATTCCAAAGGACAAAGGCAAAAACATGCACGGAGAATTGATCATATCGACCGATTATGCGTATGACGACCCAAGGAGGCTTTCTGAATGATATTTGCAGCTGTATTGGCAGGGGGAATCGGAAGAAGAATCGAGAGAGCGTCTATTCCCAAACAGTTTATTTCCATCGGCGGGACGCCGATCATCATACTCACGCTGCGAAAGTTTATTCAGAATAACAGATTTGATAAAGTCTACATCGCGGTACATAAAGACTGGACAGACTATCTGCAGGAGTTGATTGACGTCGCCTTTACAAAGGAGGAGATCGGCTGCATAGAAGTGGTCAACGGCGGAAAAGAGCGCCTGGACTCCTTCACGAACGTGATGGGCGCAATCATCGCAAAACGCGGCCTTCAGGATGAGGATATCCTGATTTGCCATGACTCTGTCCGTCCCTTTGTAACGCAGCAGATGATCAACGACTGTATTGACGCAACCCTGGAGGACGGTCTTGCCCTGACGGTAGTGCCGACCACCGATACGATCCATGTGGCAGGCGATACACGCTACATCACCGGGACGCTTGAGAGAAACGGTCTTTTTAACGGCCAGAATCCTTCCGGTTTCAACATCAGGCTGCTGAAAACGGTTCTGGACTCCTCTACGGAGGAGGAGAAGACTCATATTACCGGGACGACTCAGCTTATGCTGAAGCAGGGATATAAGATTCGCATTGTAAAGGGGAATACGGAGAATTTCAAAATTACAACCGACAACGATTTGGACGTTGCGGATCGCATTCTCCGGTCAAGGCCGAAAACCAGAAAGATTGAGCTCGTCGATGTTACGCTGCGCGACGGCGGCATAGCCTTGAATTTTGACTTTGGGATGGAGCGCATGCAGAAGATCAAAGCGTCGCTCGAAGCGTCCGGCGTCGATTTCATAGAGTGCGGCTACATTGATGAAAAAAAGGGCAGCCCCGAAGGACGGACATGCTTTGACAATGAGACGTCGATCGAAAACACGCTTCTCAGTTCCGGGAAAAAGCCGGGGATCCAGTACTTTGCCATGATTGATTACGGCGCGTTTGACGTCAACAAGCTCCGCCCGAGGACACAGAAGGGAATCGACGGAATTCGTCTTGCCTTCCACAAGGAGAACAGGGAAGCCTCCATCGAGTGGGGAAAGATTATTCTGTCGAAGGGTTATGATCTCTATATTCAACCCATGGTCACCATGCGCTATTCGGATGAGGAGTTCAAACAGCTTATTCAGATCTGCAACCGGGAGCTGGCAGCCGCAAAAGGCTTTTATGTGGTGGACAGTTTCGGCCAGATGGACCATATGTCTCTTCTTCACAAGCTGGAAATCGCGGACCAGTATGTGAGCATGTCGATGAAGCTTGGCTTCCATGCCCATAACAATCGTCAGATGGCCTATTCCAACGCGTTGGCCTTTGTCGGATACAATGCCAGACATGACATGATGCTGGATGCCAGTATCATGGGCATGGGAAAGGGAGCGGGAAATCTCTGTACGGAGCTGATAGAGGCAACGCTGGCCGCGGAAGGAAAGAATTACAACACCAATGTGATATACGAAGAGATATCCGACTACTTTGCAGCGCAGCAAAAGAAAACGCCGTGGGGCTACAGCCTGGATTTTTATCTCTCTTCCCTGTATTGCTGCACGCCAAGCTATATCAAGATTTTTACTGCGGATGAACGCGTAACGACGGATGTGCTGATCGACCTTCTGAAAAACATGCCGGATGAGAAGCGGGCTGCCTGCGACAGAGCGTTTGCGCGGGAGTATCTGAAGGATTATTTTGCTCAACCGAACAGGGTTAGTTAAATACTCCTGTTGCGCAGAGCCTGAAGGAGACGAATATCATGCGAGCGTACTCAATTTTCGACGACTTTGGCGAAGAACCGGCAGGAATTCTGCGGGATGCAGGCGTTGAACTGGTCGTACATCCGCCTGGCGTGCCAAGACCCGATGCCGAGCAGATGAAACAGATCCTGGAGACGTATGACTGCGCAATTATCGGGACCAGTCAGAAAATCACGGAGGATATGTTCGAAGGCATTTCCGCGCCTCGGATCATTGCGACAGCTTCCGTCGGCCTGGATCATATCAGGGTGCCGGAAAACAAGAAAGCGCTTGTCACAATCCTGAATACGCCAAAAGCAAACGCACAATCCGTCGCGGAATATACCATTGGCTGCGCGCTGGCCTGCTGCAAGCGCTTTGAAGAAGGCAGAGACCTTTATGCCGCCGGAAAGGACAACAAAAAGCTGTCACACAAGCCGGAAGACCTGAGCGGAAAGACCCTTGGCGTTGTCGGAGCGGGAAACATCTCTAAAAGGATTATGGACTACGGTCTGTTTTTCGGCATGAAAACAATGTGCTGGACGGCGCATCCGGAGCGTCACCGGGGACTTGCCGAGTTGGGCGTCGTGTTTACGACCTTGGATAACCTGATACGGGAAGCGGATGTCATTTCGGTCAACCTGCCAAACACAGAGGGAACACTGAATCTGATATCACAAGAGCGGATTGAGAGCATGAAACCCACTGCAATTTTTATCAGTGTTTCCAGGCAGGCCACAGTCGATTATCGTGCCCTGTTTGAAAAGGCAAAGGCCAATTCCGGTTTTTATGCGTGCCTTGATCTGGATGTCAATGAAGATGTCATCCATTTCCTTCCCGACATTCCGAATGTCATGGTTACACCGCATATTGCGGGCGGAACGGTGGAAACGAGAAAGAGAATGTTTTTTGAATTGGCCGCTCAGCTTGTCGGGAAGATGGGAGTTTATGAATGAAAAGATATTTGGTACGCGCAATCTTTGATTTCCCGGAGAACATCCTAAAGCAACCCCTTTAAAACTGATTCAAGCTATTGAGAAGAATTGGAGTACTTCATGGAATATGAAAAAAGCGGTTTTGGTTGGTTATAATTGGAATTCTTTGCTCGGGTTAGCCAGGGCTCTGGGCTCAGACGGTTACGAGGTAGGCGTTATTCGGACTGGGGCCGTGCCCAGAAATCCATTAAAGAGAATCGGATTGGCACCTGAAAAAAAAAGCTGTTTTATACGCGAGTATTACAACGCGGACGCATCTAATGATGAAGAAATCATTCAGCTTTTATTACACAGAATTGCTGACCCTGAACACAAATATGTGCTTATCCCGGTTGATGATAGAGCCGCCGAGATCATTGACAAGAATTTAAATCGGCTGAAGGATTATTTCTTTACGCAGAATGTCGATTACCTGCAGGGCGGAGTTGTCAGACTGATGGATAAATCTTATCAGAAGCAATTGGCACAGGCGGCAGGACTTAACGTAACGAATGGTCACTCGATCTCCGTAAAATCCGGTAAATATACTATTCCGGACACTATTTCATATCCTTGTTTTGCGAAAGCGGAGGAGCCTTTCCCCGGCCGCAAAAACTTCATGGGAAGATGCTGCAACAGAGAGGAGCTTGAAGAATTGCTGAATCGTGTTGCAATTACAAGAGATTGCAACATGATCGTTGAAGACTACCTTAAAATTGAGAAAGAATACTGCATTGTTGGGTTTTGCGCTCGGGGCAAAGTACTGATACCGGATGTGATTGACGAAATGGTTCTTGGTCACGGCGAGCATGCCGGCGTCACATGCTTTGGGAGGGTTTTGCCTCCAAGCAGGTTTGATATGACGATGATTGAGAGATTAAAAGAGTTTTTGCGTACCACAGATTTCAGTGGCTTGTTTACCATTGACATTTTTCAGAGCAAAGATGAATTCTATTTTGGAGAACTGAATCTGCGTATTGGCGGTTCTGGAATCGCAGTAATTGGGGCCGGTGTGAATATTGCTGTTATTGCCGCCGAAATTCTGCAAGGACACGAATGCGATCAGCTCGATCAGGAATGCAGAGAAATAACATTTGTGAGTGAGCGTCCGCTGATTAACGATCTGGTAACACAGCAAATTTCCCGGAAAGTATATAAGCAGCTTATCAGTAAAGCGGATTTTCAGTTCATTTATTCAGAAGTTGATAAGGCTCCACAAAAGAGTTTCAGACTATATGTAGTCAGACAGTATTTGCGAAGCATAGTACACAAACTGAAAAGCAAAAATTGAAAAGAACCAAATGAATAATTCGTACTTGGTTATTGAGAAACCGCAGCATATTTCTTTTACTGATATCCATGAACTGCTGTGGGAAGCAAATCAAGGGAATAGAGAGCGAGGTTTTATCTTAAAGACATCTCAGTATTCCGCTTCGGAATTAGAAGAATATGTCGGAGAAGATGGAAAATGCTTCGTGGCTATGGATGGAGACCGGCTTATTGGAACATTAAGCATTCGATTTGTCGAGCGAAAAAGATGGTATTGGACCGGGAGAACAGCTGAATACTGTTTAGCTGCCGTTCACCCGGATTACCGGGGAAAGCACGTGCTGAGTGCGCTGACCGAAGTGGCGCTGCAGTCAGCTTCGAGCGAGTGTCCGCTGATCGAATTGAGCACTTCTGACTCAAACACACACGCGATTGCTGTGTATAGGCATTATGGATTTCAAATGGTTGATTTCCATGCGAATTCCGGCGGAGATCACTACAGTGTCGTGATGGTAAAGTGGTTCCAAGAATGCCCATTCGCGCCCTTTCTTGTTAAAATAAGATTCTTTGCAAAAAAGATTACAACTCTCTTGCGATATACTCCCGAAAAGAAGAAGCGCTTTGGCATATAAGAGGCGCTTAAGACGGCGAGAACATCATAGCGCACTGCTGCGAAAGCTTGAGCGTGTGCGCGGCGAAGAAGAGCTTGAAGTGATGTGGTGGGGGCTGGTGGATTCCTTTGGCCCGGATTACAAAACATAAGCACAGAAAACACTGAATAGTCGGATTGTTATAGAATGAGAGTATTACTTGAGATTAACCAAAACTCCCGGACAAAAAACACAATCTATAACTTTGTGAGCAGTATTGGCGGGCAAGTCTTGACAATTGTCCTGCAATTTGCGGTCAGAACTGTTTTTATTCATACGCTTGGAAAGTCTTATCTTGGTATTGGCGGCCTGTTCTCCAATATTCTGACCATGCTCTCGCTGGCAGAGCTGGGCGTGGGCAATGCGATCATTTTCAAACTTTATAAACCCCTGGCGGAAAACGACACCCACAGGGTTACTCTGCTGATGAAATTTTACAGGCAGATATACAGGGTGATCGGCGCGGTCGTTGCGGTACTTGGCCTGTCTCTGATTCCATTCCTGCCGTCTTTAATCAAAGACTATGATACACTCGCCGCGCTCCACATCAATGCCGTGCTGATCTTCTGCCTGTATCTTTTTCAGTCGGTAAGCTCGTATCTGTTTTTCGCGTATAAAAGCGCCGTTATTCGAGCAAATCAGCAGGAGTATCTGCTGAATATAGCAGAATATATATTCAATGTTGGGCTTGCCGTTGCACGAATCGTCGTTTTGCTTGTGATCCCCAATTTTGAAATATATCTCGCGCTGGGGATTATCCAAGTGGTTATAAAAAATATGATATGGGCGCGGATGGCCGACAGGCAGTTTCCCTATATCAATGAGAAGACGAAGGAGAGTATTTCCGGGGCGGAAATCAGAGGAATTTTTAAGGATTGCGGAGCGCTGCTGCTCTATAAACTGAACGGCGTTGTTTTGAAGGCAACCGACAACATCGTGCTGTCTTCTTTTCTCGGGCTCGGAATGGTTGGCATGTACTCCAACTATTACATCTTTTATACCACGCTGCAAACGCTGTTCTCAAAAGCCTTCGGTGCGGTTGCGCATAGTCTTGGAAATTTGCATGCTGTTGACAACAGCAGACATGAATATGAGATTTTTCGTGTTGTAAACCTGGTCACAATTATTCTGGGCGGAACCGCATGCGTTGGAATTTTCATATGTGCTGACGAATTTGTCAGTGCGTGGATAGGGCGTGACTGGATTATTGCGCAGCCGTTTTCCCTGTTGATGGGCATTGAGCTGATTACGCTGTCGATACGCCATGCGCTCAGCCGATACCGTTCCGCTATGGGCTTGTTTCAGCAGGCAAAATACCGCCCCTTGTTTGGTATGATCATAAATTTGCTTGTTTCCGTCGTACTTGTGAGAACATGGGGCATCTGTGGCGTCCTTGTGGGAACCATTGCCGCGGATTGGCTGACAGTGATGTGGTATGATCCGATCATAATCCATAAATATGGCTTTAAGGCTCCGGAACAGACAATGGGCTATTTCCTGCGACTTGCAAAATCACTTGCAGTTATAGCTCTCATAGGAGCTGCGGATTATGTGATTTGTACGCATATTGTGACGGATATGGGCTGGCTTTCCGTTATTGCGCACGCGCTTATCTGCGGAATTACTGTACCGGCAGCGCTGCTTGCAGCTTACGCTGGTTCGTATGAGGGAAAGTATCTGCTGAAAGCCGCTTCAAGAGTTGTGAAGAGAATAGTGAAATAAGAAATAAAAAAGGGCTGTCTATGATTGAAAGGAGGTGAAAAACGAGTGCGGAAAAACGTCGCGGTGCTTCTTTTGGCAGTTATTGTTCTGACATTTATCCCCCTTGGCCTTGCCAGCGCAAAAGAAGAAAATACCGTACCGGTGGCTGTATATCATTTCCCGGCTTCTCTTAAGGAAATAGGAGACGAAGCCTTTGCGCAAACCGGTGTGAAAACGGTTGTTTTCAGAGAAGGCCTGGCACATGTTGGTAAGAAAGTCTTCGCAGATACACGTTTTTTGACCGACATCTTTATCCCGGCCTCCATGAGGAGTCTCGAAGACTCCTCTTTCCCGAAAGACATGGGATTGACAATTCACCGTTTGAAAAAAAGCTATGTCGCAGACTGGGTTAGGGATCGACAGGTTCCCTTTGCACAGCCGAATACTGAGAATTCAACTCTGAACAGCAAAAATACACTTTATAACGAGGAAAGAGCTTTCATCAATCGGCATGTTCGGCTGATCGTTTCGGATAATCAGATCAAATTGCATGAGAGGGACGCAGACGAAGGAAAGAGCATGCGTCCGCAGGAGCGGCCTGAACTAAATCCTATCGATTATCGTTTTCCTTAATCGTTTATGTATAAGCGAACACAATGGTGCGCTGATTTGAATGCTCACTGAATAGTACACAAATGTGCATAAATGAAAAGGAGAAAACGATGAAGAAAAATCGCATTCTATGCCTGATTATTTCCCTCGTGATGCTTCTTGGTATTGCTCTCCCGGCAAATGTCCTTGCCGAAGAGATTATCCTTGAGGATGAAGGATACGAGGAATACTACGAATATGAGAATGTATTCGAAGAAGAGGTTCTGGTTGAAGAAGAGAACGAAATCGTTAATGACGTGGTAGAGCAAATCGAAGATGAGGTCGTTGTCGTTGAAGAGGAAGCTGAGCAGGAGTTAGTAGAAGAAGAGTCTCCTGCTGTGCTTGACGACGAGAAGATCGGCGTTGAGGAACCGGCGAATACTGAAGTCGTCGAAGCAGAGATGACGCTTGTTGAAGCGGAAGCTTTTAGTACCACCGGCCCGGTGATCACGGAGCAGCCGGAGGATGTTACCGCGGCGAGCGGAGAAGCGTTCACCCTGCATGTGAAGGCGACCGGCA
>JBGUWL010000006.1:0-6668 GCA_045221075.1 Acutalibacteraceae bacterium | reverse complement strand
ATCAAAGAACCCTAACTGCATATTTCTCATGTCTCTATTTTACCGTTTCACGACTCTTTTGTACAGGGGTTTTTAGAGATGCCCATATGATTGTCGCGGGAGTAAACTTTGTATCCCGAGCCCAGAGCGCAGCGCAGCGGAGCGACCGCCGCGAATTGGGAGCGCAGGCTCTGCGCCGTGCCGTGAACCGCGGGAGTAAAAGTAGCCCGTCCGAGCCCAGAGCGCAGCGTAGCGGAGCGACAGCGCGAATTGGGAGCGCAGGCTCTGCGCTTGTGGGAAGGCTATAATAATACTTGATTTGTTATGGAAAATATGGTAATATTAATAACGGTATTGATGTGCCTGATGTATTGGCGCAGCGAAAAAACAAGTATTTGAGGTGTAACGAATGTCAAGAGAGATGAAAATAAGGACAAAGAATCAGAATGTTTTTCTCAGGGTGCAGAAGGGTCACTTTGCAACCATGCACAGCCATACAAACTACTATATCGACGTGACCACCCAGAAGGTGCGCCTTTCCGAGGCAAAGGCTGTTGCCGGAGAGCTTGTGGAAAGCTACAAAATGACCTCTATCATTGATACGATCCTCTGCATAGACGGTATGGAGGTAGTGGGTACCTGCATCGCAGATGAGCTTACAAAGGACAACTATGTCAATATGAATGCTCACCAGACCATATATGTTATCTCTCCCGAGTATATTTCCGGCGGACAGCTTATGTTCCGTGACAATCTTGTCCCCATGCTGTCCGGTAAGAATGTGCTCATCGTTGCCGCAAGCGTGACTACCGGCAAGAGCGCCCTTGCCGCTATTGATGCCGTGAATTATTACGGAGGCTCCGTTGTGGGGGTTGCCGCAATATTTGCAAGCGTTGACGAATGTGACGGTCACCCGGTCAATTCTCTGTTCGACCCCAACGACCTTGGAGATTACGAAAGCTACAAGCCGCCCGTTTGTCCTATCTGCCGCAAGGGCATCAGGATAGAGGCTCTTGTAAACAGCTTCGGATACTCCGAGCTGTGATATCAAAGACTGTCCCGTATCAAATAATTGCCTGCATGGAGCCGCTGTGCAGGCTTTTTGTGTATGCCTGCCCCGGTTAATATGAAATTTCCTGATGTACGTTATTTATATTTTGCCGGAAACAACGTGAAGGATATTTGTTTAATCCAATGATTTCCGACAAAAGTGTCGATTGTTGCGATATATGGTGTTGACCTGAGTTGAAAATAATGCTATAGTTAAAATTATGGAAAAATGGGGCCGGTGTGTCGGAACAGTCATCGGTCTTAGGGGTGATTGAATGAATGAAACAAAAAGAAAAAGGTCTTCCATTCCCTGGGGACTGATTTTTAATCTTTTTATAATTGCTCTGACCATCGGACTTATCGTATTCTTTATATTTTCAAAGGACGGTTTTATCGACCTTCTGAACAGCGGACTCAAAATTGACATCATGTGGCTCGTGCTGGCGCTTATAATGCATCTTTCAAACATCGCCATCGACGCCACTATCATATATATATTTGTAAAGCGAAGCACCCCGTCATTCACGCCCTGGAATGCTCTTATAGTTTCTATGGTAGGTCAGTTCTACTGCGCCGTTACCCCGGGCGCATCCGGCGGCCAGCCTATGCAGGTGCTCACCATGTCCCGTATGAACGTAAAGGCCTCCAACGCCACGGCGGCCCTTATACAGAAATTCCTTGTGTGGCAGTTTACTCTGACCGGTTACAGCATCGCCGCAATGGCGCTGAGGTTCTCAATGTTTGTAAAAAGCCTCGACCCCGCAATGTGGGTGCTTACGGTCATAGGCTTTATCGGTCAGGTCATGACCATCGTTGTGCTTTTGCTGGCTTCCTTCAACAAGACCTTTACATCAAAGATCATCGGCGGCATCTATAAGCTTCTCGGCAAGCTCCACCTGATGAAAAACGTTGACGAAAAGAGAAAAAAGCTGGATGAATCCCTTACCTCCTTTCATGACTGCAACAAGGAGCTCAACAAAGACAAGGGCGTTGTAATAAAGGTCTATGTCCTTACCTTTGTGCAGCTTACCATACTGTTTCTTGTGCCCTTCTGTATTGCAAAGTCCTTCGGCAAGGATGTGCATATGTTCGATATGATATGCGCCCAGTCCTTTGTCAGCATGGTTTCGGGTCTTGTTCCCCTGCCCGGAGGTTCCGGAGCTGCCGAATACTGCTTCAGCTCCTTCTTCGGAACAATGTTTGATGAAATGACCATCAAATCCGCCATACTTATCTGGCGAACGATCACCTATTATCTGACAATAATGATATCCCTGCCCTTTGCGGCCATAAGAAAAAAGAAAACAGGAGCCGCCGAAGAAACGGCCGGCGCCATGAGCAAATGAGGAGATCCTATGGAACGTAATGACATTGCTGTCAGCGTTGTGATACCCATGTATAACTGCGGCGATATGCTGCCCCTGTGTCTTGATTCGATACGCGCACAGAGCTTTCAGGGCTTTGAGGTCATAATCGTAAACAACGGTTCTACCGACGGCTCCCCGGTCATTGCGGAGCAGTATGCCCGTGAGGATGACCGCTTTGTCGTTATCGACCATCCCGCAGGCGGCGCAGGCGAAGCAAGAAACGTGGGTGTGGAACACGCCCGTGGGGAATATATAGCCTTTGTTGACGGCGATGACCGTATCGACACAAACTACCTTAAAAAGCTTTATGAAGCCGCGGCGGACAAGGATGCCGATATTGCCGTGTGCGGATTCAGTTACTATTTTCTGAATACCCAGAAAACCACCCAGGGTGTCCGTATGCCTGACAGGATATACGAAAAAGAAGAAGCTCTTGCCCTGCTGCTGCGGGACACAAAGCTCAAATTCTATCTCTGGGGCAAGCTGTTCCGGCGGCGTCTGTTTACCGAAAACGGTATAAAAGTGCCGGATATGTATTATGAGGACGCTGTTACGACTCCGCAGCTTTTCTGGTTTGCCAACAGGGTCGTATCCGTTGACTGCTGCGGATACATCTATACCCGTGCGTTTTCCCGCTATACAGAAGTCAGGATGACTCCCCGGAGGGCAAACGACTATGTAAACACTATACCCATGATCCGGCTGTTTCTGGAGCGGCAGGGTCAGTACGGAAGGTTCAGATCCGGAATGAAAGGTCATATATTTCATGTGTATTTTGCGCTCCCCTCTGTTGTGAAGCAGTGCGGCGGCGAATGCCGTCTTGGGGTCCGTGAAAATGTCAGAAGAGCAAGGGCAAAGATCAGACTGAGCCTTAAGGCGGATCTGCAAAGGCTGGAGTCCATGGATCTTTCAAAGCCGGTAATCGAATAAGAATGAGGTGATCGTTTGAGCAAGGCTCCTGCAATATCGGTCGTAGTACCGATATATAAAGTGGAAAAGTTTTTAAAAAGATGCCTGAGATCCATCCAGAACCAGAGCTTTACCGATTTTGAGGTGCTTGTAATAAACGACGGTTCTCCGGACCGCAGTGCGGAGATCGCTGAGGAATTCTGTAAAAAAGACCCCCGGTTTATCCTTTATCACAAGGAAAACGGCGGGCTTTCAGATGCGCGGAATTTCGGCATCGAAAAAGCCAGGGGAGAGTATATTTCCTTTGTTGACAGCGACGACCGTATACATAAGGATTTTCTCAAGATCATGTATGAGCTGTGTGTCAACAACAAGGCGGACATGGCTTACTGTAAATATATGTACTCCTATTTCAAGACCGGCATCAAGCTGCCAAGACCCTCAAAGGCAAAGACCGGAGTAATGGAGAGGGATGATGCTCTCAACGAGCTTATCAAGGACAGTATGTTCCAGAGCTACGCATGGAACAAGCTGTACCGCACAAGTCTTTTCCTTGACAACGATATCCGTTACCCCTATATGTATTTTGAGGATATCGCCACCAGCGTAAGGCTTCTCTATAAGTCAAACAAGTTGGCGGTCACAAGCAAGCATCTGTATTATTACGAAAAGCGTTTCGGCAGTATCGTGGGAACGATGAATGTAGAAAAGATCAGCGATTACTGGCGTTCCATCCTTCTTGAAAGAAACTATTTTCAGTCTATAGGTGAATATGACCGCTACAAAAGCTCCATCTGTCAATTTGCAAAAAAGGCCCACGCCATAAACATATATTCGATCATCCGTCAGCACGTTCTTCACCTTGATTTCAGAAAGATGAAGTACAATCTGGACACCAACAAGGATATTTACCACTATATCATTTCCGAAGAGTATAAGCCGGCGGACGGTATGCCCGAGATACCCTACAAGCTGGTCCAGCCCGGCCGCATAAAAACCAAAAAACCCCGCTACAAGTGGAAAATCGACAAGGAAAGCAGACAGTGACAGATCACCGTCATCATTCAAAAATCAAAGATCAGGCAGCGTTCCGAAAAGGATCGTTGCCTGATCTTTTTTGTGATATGTACTGTGGGAATTATTCCTCCGATATTAGACAGGAAATGGTCTCCGGGTTGTCCCTTGTGAGCGCAGCGGTATTTTCGGCAGCGTCATACAGAGTCAAAGACTTACCCTGTCTTATAAACACCGGAACTTCGTCCAGGGCGGCTTCGATAAAATGCAGTCCCTTTTTTAGCGGAGTGGTCTGTCTGATCTTTTCTCCCTTGAAAATAACCAGCTTCATCGGCTCCGGCAGGTAAACCGTCCGTCCTATGGCGTTCTGCTCGCAGATCGGGGCGATCATCAGGTTGTCTCCCAAAAGCAGCTGATCCTCAATGTATCGTGCCTGCCTGTCCTCCGGGAAATCAAAACTCAGCGGACGGAACATCATCGTGCCTTCCTTACAGGCCCTGAGATAGGTATCGTACAGATAGGGGATAAGACGGTAGCGCAGGGCTATGATTCCCCGGAATGCTTCCGTATCGCCAAACTGATAACATTCCTGTCTTCTGGTGCCAAGGGCGCTGTGGTTGCGCATCAGGGGAGTGAAGATGCCGAAGGCCAGCCAGCGCAGCATCAGGTCACGGGTGCAGTTTGTGCCGAATCCCCCGAGGTCGGCACCGGTATAAAGGAAGCCGCACATATTCAGTGAGGGCATCATCTTTATGTTAAGGAGAAGATGGGACCACCAGGACTGATTATCGCCTGTCCATATTCCGGAGTAGCGGTGCATACCGATGTAAGACGAGCGCGAGAACATGAGTATGGGCTTGTCGGGACTCAGCTCTGCAAAGGCCTCTGCGGCAGAACGGGTCATATTATAGCCGAACAGATTGTGTACGTCAATGTGGCAGACGGTCTTTCCGTCTATATTGTGATATATGGATTTGTAATCCTTCATGCGGTTGGCAAGTCCTCCCACACGTCCGCCAAGCTCAAAGAACTTTCCTGAATCGTTGCAGGAGAAGTCAAAGTCCTTGAGATAGTCAATGGCTTCGGCAATGCCCTCGTCGGTGTAGAACATTGCAGGCTCGTTCATGTCGTTCCAGAAGCCGTCGATGCCCTTGTCCAGCAGTACCTTGTATTTGCTGCCGAACCACTTTCTTGCCTCGGTGTTGAGAAAGTCGGGAAAATGTGTCCTTCCGGGCCATACTCCCGCAACAAAATCCGACCCGTCCCTGCGCTTGCAGAAATAGCCCTTTTCCTTTCCCTCCTCATATATATCATAGCCGTCCTCGATCTTGACGCCGGCATCGATTATGGGCACCAGGTGTATGCCCTTTTCCTTCATCTCTGCAACAAAGCCTTCAAAATCCGGGAAGCGCTCTTCGCTTACGGTAAAGTCCTTATAGGCCTCCATGTAGTCTATGTCAAGGTAGATCGCATCCAGAGGTATTCCGGCGCTGCGGTATTCTTCGGCGACCTGACGCACCTCGTCGGCAGTGCAGTAGCTCCAGCGGCTCTGCTGGAACCCGAAGCTCCAGAAGGGGGCAATGTAGCTTTGTCCGATCATGGAACGGAACTGCTTTATGATATCATAGCTGTCAGTGCCGGAAATGATATACAGCTTGAAGTCTCCGACTGAAGGACGCACTGTCAGGGTGTTGTATTCCGTGTAGCCGATGTCAAAGGTTACGGACGCTCCGCAGTCCAGAAACAGACCAAAGGGTCTTTTGCCGCTTACGGTCAGGAAATTGTGGGAGCCGTACAGGGAACGCTTGTCCTCGGTGTGGTAGGGGTCGTCACTGTTGAAGCTCTCATAGATGTGTCCCCGCTTGTTTATGCCTCTTGAGGCCTCGCCCAGACCGTAGACGATATCATCGTCATCAAGAGCGCAGGAAAACTCCGTCAGGCCGTTTTCGCCTGAGGTAAGCGTCAGATACTCCGGACTGCCCTCGGCGGCGGTGATGGGTGTGATGACGGCGCCGGTTTCAATGGGGCTGCCGTAAACATAGAGCTTTATCATAGGGATACTCCTTTCGCCGTGTTTTTGGATATTGTACCATAAAAACCGACAAAAATCTACAGTAATAAGTATAATTTTTGCTTAATATTTTGTTATGGTAAAAAATTCCATATGAAAAAGGCAAGCCTGTGCTGGTTCACAAAAAAGAAAAAGGTAAGATTTTCTTACAAAAAAATACGGTCATGACCGCACCACAAAAATCCCCTTCTTGATCCTTGTGTGCCGGCCGTGACCGCATTTTTTGCAGGCAATAACAGAAAGGCCCGTTTCCATCTATTAATTGCGCATTTATAGTT
>JBGUWL010000005.1:0-22378 GCA_045221075.1 Acutalibacteraceae bacterium | reverse complement strand
CAAAGAAAGGATGATATTATGACTATTATTCCCTGCAGCAAAAGATGTATCCATCAGTCCGACGGATTCTGCAGTCTTGAAGCGGCTTCCCCGGTCACAGACTGCAGCGGTCAGGGATGTATCCACTGCGTCAGACCCCAGAACCCGATAAACGCTCTCAGCCCCCAAGAGCCGAAACAGCGTCTCTGATGGTCCTTGCACCGATAATGCTGATGTCGCAGTCCTTGGGCAGGACAATATTCTTAAGATTATGATAGGGCAGTATGCACCGCCTGAACCCGAGACGCGAGGCCTCGGTCACTCTCTGGGCGGCATGGTTGACGCTTCTGATCTCTCCGGTAAGACCCACTTCCCCGAAGGCTATTACGTCCTCCGCCACCACTATATCCTTGAGGCTGCTTACAAGGGCAAGGGCAAGGGCAAGGTCCGTTGCAGGCTCGTCCAGCCGCAGACCTCCTATGACATTGACATAGGCGTCCATTCCGGAAAAATAATAGCCGCACCGCTTTTCAAGAACGGCAAGAAGCATTGACATCCTGTTGTGGTCAACGCCCGTCGCCATACGCCTTGGATTGCCGTAGCCGGAGTTGGTCACAAGTCCCTGTATTTCGGCAAGGATAGGCCTTGTTCCCTCCATGGTACAGGCAACGCAGGTCCCCGAAACATTCTTCGGCCGTCCGGAAAGCAGCAGCAGGGACGGGTTTTCCACCTCGGAAAGTCCCGTGTCGTTCATCTGGAAGACGCCGATCTCGTTGGTGGAGCCGTAGCGGTTCTTTACGGCTCTGAGAATACGGTAGGACATCTGCTTGTCGCCCTCAAAGTACAGCACGGCGTCAACGATATGCTCAAGCACCTTTGGTCCTGCGATAGCACCGTCCTTGTTGACGTGACCCACGATTATACAGGGTATGTCAAGGGACTTGCAGGTCCTCATGAGCAGGTTGGTACATTCCCTTACCTGGGTGACGCTTCCCGGTGACGAGCTGAGCTCCTTGAAGTTCATGGTCTGGATGGAATCGATCATCACAAGGTCGGGAGCGTTCTGCTGTATCTCGCCGGTTATTGCCTCGACATCAGTCTCGGTCATTATCAGCAGCTTTTCACATTCCACTCCAAGCCTCTGCGCTCTGAGCTTGATCTGACGCTTTGATTCCTCGCCGGATATATACAGGATATTCAGCACCTTTCCGAGGTGGCTGCATATCTGCAGGAGAATGGTGGATTTTCCGATACCCGGGTCGCCCCCCAAAAGAACCAGAGAGCCCTTGACGATACCTCCGCCCAGAACACGGTCAAGCTCCTTAAGTCCGGTATAATACCGCTGTTCGTCCTCTGTTGATATCTGGGTAACGGGGACGGGCTTTGAAGCCGGACGGCGCAGGGCAGCGCCTGTTCCCACGGAGCTGCGGGCAGTCTCCCGTATCTCCTCATTCATTGTGTTCCAGTCTCCGCAAGACGGACATTTGCCGTACCACTTTGCGCTTTCATAGCCGCATTGTGAGCATACATAGAGGCTTTTTATTTTTGTGTTTGCCATATTTATCATCCTTTATATTTTGGGATATCTGCCGCTTTTCACCCACGGGTGACGGCAGGGCATCTCCGAATTATTCGGCTCTCTCTGATGTTGTGAAGAAATCATCAGGAAATATGCCGATATACCTCAGCACCGGTTATTTATCATGAGCCTGTCTTTTGCTGTTCCTTCAGATAGTCCAGCACCCCGCAGGCGATCGCAAAGGCCATCTTCCTGCGGTATTCCGGATCGGACAGCTTTTCTGCTTCTTCAGGATTTGAAATAAATCCGCACTCGGCAATAACCGCCGGAACCTTTGCGTTTTTGAGGATATAGATATTGTCGTCGGCGGGTTTCAGTTCACGCCTGTTTTCCGGCTGGAGCATTCCGGTGACCGAAGATCTCAGGCTTTCGGCAAGACGGAAGCTCCGAGGGTCATTTGCGGAATAGAATATCTGGGTGCCGCTGTACCGGCTCTGTTCAAACTTGTTCTGATGTATGCTCACCAGAATACGGTTCTCACCGTCGTTTACCAAAGCGGTACGGTTCCTGAGATCGGACACCTTCTTTTCCCTCAGGGTGGAAGCCGAGCTGTCATAGATCGCTCTGTCCTCGGTACGGGTCATGATCACCCTGCACCCGCAGGCGGTGAGGATATCCCTCAGATCAAGGGCAATATCAAGATTAATGTCCTTTTCAAGAATTCCGTTTGCCACCGCACCGCTGTCCTCTCCCCCGTGTCCCGCGTCAATAACTATTTCAACGGGAGGAGCGGAAGCCTCTGCGGCGGCGGGAAGAGCATCCGGACGTGTAAAGGCCGTATACAGCAGTCCCCCAAAGAGAAAAACGCACAAAAGCGATACCGAACATATTATATATGCCCTGAGCTTTTCCATTTCATCACCCCATACAGTATATGTATGTTTCGGGCGGTCAATCACACAAAGGGCAGGTATCTGTAAAATCCATCAATACTCATTTAGTCAGCATAGCTGACAACCTGTTTACTCCCTCAGTCAGCTTGGGAGAACATAAGGCTTCCCCTTGGGGGGAAGCTGTCGCCGTAGGCGACTGATGAGGGGGAATCATAAGAAAATTTGTCCCTCATCCGGCACTGCGTGCCGCCTTCTCCCAAAGGGAGAAGGCTTTTTTCTCCCTCAGTCAGCTTCGCTTACAGCTGTCTCGCCTGTCGGCTCGGTGGGTGCTTCTCAGCCCTTGGCAGAGATGTGTCCGTGGAAAACCCCGCCTCAACGGATTCAGCAAAACCTTTCAAAAGTCCCTTTCGATACACTTTTGTTTATCTGCTTTCTGACACAATATTTCATCTTTGAACAAAAAGAAGTTTCCTTTTGACCTGCATTTGAAAACAGAAATAAAAGCGGTCAGGCGACCGCTTTGTGAACAGATGTTTACGTACCTCAGCCCAGGGGCGTTTCCGTGTCAGCGGAAACCTGAGAGCCGGTCTCTGCAGTTTCCGGCGGGGCAGGCTGGGTATTTTCGGAGTCCTCGTCCTCCGGCTCGGGTCCGTCGGGAACATCGGCGCTGCCGGTATCGGAACCCGTCGGGCTTACGGACTCGGGATAGGTTATCACGGGAGCCATGCCGGACAAACCCGTATAATCCTCAAGGGGAAGGGAATTTTTTATGTAGAAGTCTTCTTTTATTTTATGGAGCTTTTCAATATTCTTACAAAGACGCAGATAGACGTTTTCAAGGCGGTCATCAAGAGTGAGGGTACCGATCTTTATGTCACGGCGCAGGAAAACAAGATCGTCACGGAAGTAGTTTATCTCCTTTTCGATGTCATCAATGAGGATAATGGTGTCCATTGCCTTTTCCTGTGCCTCATCAATAACACCGTGCGCCTTCTGTTCGGCGTTCATTTTTATCTTTATGATGCTCTCCTGCAGCTCGTCATATCGCTTGGCCTTGATAATCAGGTCATCGCACTGTTCCTGAAGTCTGCGTTTTTCCTGCAGGCGGAGTTCAAGCTCCTTCTGGTAGGCCTCAACGTCATTCTCACGCTGACCTGCGGTCTCTGCCAGTCTCATCTGAGTCTCCTGCAGGGACTGGTAGAGGGCGTTGCGGGAAGCCGTCATCTCGATAAGAGCAATGGATTTTTCGGTGGCTTTAAGCTCGGCCTGTTCCAGCTTCATCTGGAGAAAATCTATCTGTTCTTCCGGAGTGAGCCTGCCCTTTGTATTTTCTGAAAGTTCGGAGTGCTTTACTTTTGTTTCCTCGGTCATGTTATGCACCTCACTGTGTTTTGTCCCATAATTATAGCATATTATCAAATAAAAAACAATAATCTATATAAATTTAATAAAAAATTCTTACTCATGCCATAAAAACAGTTTTCCAGTTATGGCAGGATAAGCCATTATTGTTTCCCGATGAGAATTATTGCTATTGTTCGACGGGCTATTCTGGTATCTTAGGGACGAAACACACGTCCTTCTCAAAATAGGACTAATGAAAGATAAGGGTCTTTATGCCCAGAACGATAAGCAGAAGTCCTCCTGCGGCGCCTGCATAGGATGCCCGGAACCGCGAGAACCGCCTGCCAAGACGATAGCCCGCAAAGGACAGCACAAAGGTAATGGACCCTATGATGACTATTGAAAGGAACATCCGCAGGGGAGTGTCTGCGCCTGCGGCGGCCGGAAGCACCGTACCCACTGCAAGAGCGTCTATGCTGGTGGCGACGGAAAGCAGGATAAGCTCCTTCATTCCCCCTGCTGCCTTGAGTGGATCACGTCCCGCATCGTACAGCATTTTAAGACCCAGCAGCACAAGTATCACAAAGGCCGCAATGTGTTCCATTCCACCCAGCATGCCGCCGGCCACCCGACCGATGCTCCAGCCAAGAACGGGCATTATCATCTGAAATCCAGCAAAAAGTCCCGCCGCACGAAATGCAGTACTGCGGCGGGAATTGTTGTTCTTTATCCCGCAGCTTACTGCAGCGGCCATTGCGTCCGCCGCCAGTGAAAGCCCTATCGTGACCGATGAAAGAATATCCATAGTCCTCTCCCCTTCAATGCGGTAAACTATGGTCTATTCTATGAAGCCGTACGGGGATTTATGATGGAATGTCTATTTCCGTCTCCTGAGACTTATACACGGAATATATCAGGCACTTTTTTACGGGTTCATCAAAAAGCTGCTGCGCCGCTTGTCGGTACAGAAGAAGCTGACGGGCATAGCGGCCTGCAAGCTCGCTTATATCCTTTACCCTGTCGGTCTTGTAGTCAAGAATAATAATACCGTCGTTGGTAAAGATCATACAGTCTATGGCGCCCTGGAGAATAACGGGATCTTCGGTGCCGTAGGACGGGTCGATGTCACAGGCTCTTATGTTTACGGTAAAGCGGTATTCCCTGAGTATCTTCCGTGCGTTTCGGATGTATCCGAAGGTCCTGCTCTCGACAAAGGCGCGGATATCCTCAGGACGGATGACCTTTGCCTGCTCCTTTGTGAGATAGTTTTCCTTCACCAGTCTTTCAAGCTCCCCTTCACCGTCCTCAGCAATAACGGAAAAGTCCGCATACTGCAGGAAGGTATGAACGGCGGTGCCTCTTTCCGCTCCCGTCATCCCCTCCTCCTGCATGAACGAGGGGCGTGAGCGGGCAATGTGGTGATCCATAAGCTCCTGATGGACAAGGGCAGAGGCCGATACCTTTGAGGGAATGACCGTCCGGAGGATGTGGGAGTATTTTTCTTCAAACCTGCGTTCAAGAAGCCGTCTCAGCTCCTCGTCCGGCGGAGACAGCTCCGTTTCCCTCCGGCTCTCCTTTACGTCCTCGGGAAGGGACTTTACCTGTTTGTAGCTCCAGCGTGAAGGAGTGGGAAGTACAGGCAGGTCCGGACAGCCTGCGTCAAGCCTCAGCTCCTGCATGGAGGGATGAACAAGGGCGCAGAGCATTATCCAGTCTGCAAGGGAGGAACAGCTTTCCACCGAAAAGGGCGATATCCTGCCGTTATCTATTATTATCTTTCCCGCAAGGTCCGAAAGCTTTTTACCAAGTCCGTTTGCAGAGCGTCCCTGATATGAGACAAGCAGGATGAGCTTTTCCTTTGCCCTTGTCATTGCAACGTACAGCACACGCATGGCCTCGCTGAGGTTTTCCCGGGAACGGACAAGGGAGATGACGTTCCTCTGGAGGGTGTTGAATTTCAGCATATTGTCACGGTCGATGGTCTTCATGCCGAAGCCGTATTCGGTATGGCAAAATATTTCTTCGGCATCATTGCTGCCCTTTGAATCAAGTCCCGCAAGGATACATACGGGAAATTCCAGACCCTTTGAATGATGAACGCTCATGATGCGGACGGAATCGGCGGGTATGGTATCTCCGGCGCTCACGTCGGTGCCGTTTTCCTCAAGTCTTGTAATATGCCGCACAAAGGAGGTCACTCCGCTTTTTCCGCCGCTTTCATAATCCCCTACAAAGCTGAGGAACTTCCGGATGTTCCTGACCCTCAGCTCGCCGGTATCCGTGGCGCTCATTATGGGAACAAAGCCCGTACTGTCAAAGAATTCATTCAGCAGACGGCTGACCGGAAGGGTAACGGAAAGGGTCCTCAGGTGACGGAATAGCTCACTAAAGCTCCGGCACTTCCGGGTAAGGGTATCGTCCTTTTCTTCCATTACACAGGCGAGTATACGGTGATAGATGAATCTGCCGGGATAGTCGGTCTTTAGCTGCGCAAGCTCGTCCGGAGTAAAACCGAATACCGGCGACAGCAGCAGGGAAAGCACCGGTATATCCTGCAGTGGGTTGTCGATGGTCTTGAGCAGGGAGATCAGCACATTTACCTCGTAGCAGCCGAAAAGACTGTAGGGCTTGTCGATATATGCGGGTATCCCGCAGGAGTTCAGCACATCGGCGTATGTCTGTCCGTGGGATGATACAAAACGCATCAGCACGGCAAAATCTCCGTAGGAAACGGGTCGCTGTACCCCTGAATCGGTTATTGTCTTCTTCTGTCTTACGGCGTCCTTTATAAGTCCGGCAATGTACAGAGCTTCGGCCTCGTACATTCCCACGGAATCATCCTCACCCTGTGAGTTTTCTGCCGTCATAAAATGGGTCCCCATCAGGTGAAGTTCCGTTGAAGGCTCATCGGAAGGGGGATATGTTGCTCCGGCGGTAAGGGCTTCTTCGTCGTTGTACTCTATCTCACCCACCTTTTCTGACATTGCGGAGCGGAACACAAAGTTCACGCTGTCTATTATCCCCTGACGGCTGCGGAAATTCTTGTCAAGAATTATCTTTGCGGGAAACTCAGGATGCTCACGGTCATAGAGCGCCGAACGTTTTCTGCGGTTCTTGAATATATCCGGCATGGCTTCACGGAAGCGGTAAATACTCTGCTTTACGTCACCCACCACAAAGAGGTTTTCTTCATTTCGCGAAATGGCACGGAAAATGCTCTCCTGAGTCTCGTTGGTGTCCTGATATTCGTCCACCATTATCTGGTCATAGCGGGAAGAAAGGATATCGGCAAATTCCGTTCTTACTATTCCCCTTTCGTCCTGTCTCAGCAAGAGTCGGAGCATAAGATGTTCCAGATCGGAAAAGTCAAGTATGCCCCTTTCCTTCTTTTCTTCAAAAAAGCGGCGCTCAAATTCCTTTATTATATCGCACAGAACACGAACAGCCGGATATAGCAGTGTGTTGTCCTCTGCGAATGTCTTTGAATCGGTACCGAACAGCTTCAGAAGCTCGCCCTTCATACCCTCGTCTATGGCGGTAAAGGCGTTCTTTACAATGATGCACTCTTCTTCGGTGGCCGGATTTTTCTTGCTTGTGGGCTTGCGGTAAGACACAGTCTCAAAGCTGCGTATGCAGCCGGCAATGTCATCCCACACACCGGTACCCACAGTCTTTTCAAACCTGTCAAGAAAGGCGGTGAGATAGTCCAGCTTGTTTTCGCCGCAGGTCTTTGTGCCGGTGCAGAAGGCCTGATTTGAGTGTATGACCTCCTCCGCCCGGGCAAGCATGAATTTCATATATTTCAGCATATCCGAAAGTCCCTGGTATGCCACACCTGCAAAAACCGTCCTGTCTACAGGAGTATCGGGGTCGTAGAATTCCGACACCGAATCGAGCCACATGTCCGGAAATGGATGGGCGCTGCAACGGTCGTGTACATCGATAAGAGTCTGCTCCATGGCCTTGTCGGAGCGTGAGGCGGAAAGCAGCTCCCAGAGAAGAACAAATCCGCTGTCCGAGGCTTTGTGTCTTTCCTCAAGAATATCGGAAATAACACTGTGGCGCAGAACGTCCAGCTCTCCCTCAGAGGCTATGCGGAAATCCTGGTTTATGTCCAGCATAAAGAAGTTCTCTCTTATTATCCGGCTGCAGAAGCTGTGTATCGTGCAGATATCCGCATTTGCAAGCAAAAGCTGCTGACGGCGGAGAAATGTGTTTTCAGGCTGTTCAAAGATCAGGTCGTCTATGGCCTTTGATATCCTTGCTCTCATCTCTTCGGCGGCTGCCTTTGTAAAGGTGACTATCAGCATACGGTCGGCGTCAACAGGATGCTCGCTGTCGGTAAGCAGGCTTATGACTCTCTGCACCAGTACCCTTGTCTTGCCGGAGCCTGCGGCCGCTGAAACTATAACAGAGCCTCCGTATGCATTTATGGCGTCCTGCTGTGCAGGGGTGAATTCCATTTTACTCATCGCCGGTCACCTCACTGTTGTTTATAATATCAAGGGCTTCCTTGTTGCTGCAGACTACGGGCGCCCGTGAGGGCTTTCCTTCCTCATAGCCGCAGGCGGTCCTGTAGTCACAGTATTTGCAGGGATCGTTGTTGCCGTCGGTTATGGGGCTGCGCTCGATCCTGCCGTCAAAAAGATCTCCGGCCATTTTTATAAGCTTCCGGTCAATGTATGAAAAAATACGCCCGTAGGATTCAAGGTCCGCAAGACTTGACCAGGCCTCTGAGTTTCTTCCTCCCTCGGCGGTCTTTGCAGGGATGAAAATACCCTTGCCGTCCTCTTCCATGGCCTTCAGTATCTCAGGGTCACCAAGCAGAAGTCCGTTCATCTTAAAGCAGGAACGCTGGTATTCAAGGGCGTCCGACTGCTGCTTGCCTGAACGGTACTCCCCTGTCTTCGAGACAGGTGTAGAGGGCATATAGAGTATTCCGGCGGGAACGAGGGGCAGGTTTTCACTGCCGGAGTAATGCTCCTTACCGTTTTTCGTCACAGCCGAAAGATACAGGAGCATCTGGATATTAAGTCCGTTCAGTACGTCCGAAAGCCGGAATTTCTTCGTTCCGGTCTTGTAGTCAACGATCCTGATATATTTGCTGCCTTTGTAAACAAAGGTGTCAACACGGTCTATCTTGCCCACCACCCCGATCTGCTCTCCTCCGGGAAGAGTCAGGTCGTATTCGGGGATCTCACCCTGTTGACCTATTTCCAGCTCAAAGTCCGAGGGAAGGAATTTGCTTTCGGCAAACTCATCTAAAAGCCTTCTGAGAAGTATGGTGATATTCCGCTGTATCATCCTGAACTGGGCCATGAACCGGCTGGTTCTGTCAGTGCTGCCCCCTATATCATCAAGATAGAGATCAATATATTTTTTTATGGTCTCCGAAAGCTCGTGGGCGCTCATCTGCTGCAGAGCGGAGAAGTCCTCGTTTTTGAGAAGATTTTCAAGCACATAGTGGACAGCGCTGCCGTACATACCCGCATCCATGGAGGCCTTCTTCCGGGGATAGGCCTTCAGGCCGAACCGGCAGAAATACTGGAAGGGACAGGAAAAATAGGAGTGGGTCTGGGTAGCGGAAAAGGTCAGCTTATCACCGAAGAGCTTCTTTACACCCGCTTTTGAAGTGAGACGGTATGGTTCTTCGTCAATGAATCCCTCCACCGCCCTGTATCTGCCGCTGTACTCCGGGGAACGACTGAATTCATCCCTGAGAGTTGCCGAAAGGGAAGTCCCGCTGTTCCACATTGCGGCACACTCCTCAAAGCTCTGGCGTGGTGTAAAGAACATCTCCTCCGGCGCAAGATCGCTGCGGTGAAGAGTGCTTTTCATGTCCAGTATCGCCATCACCTCACGGATTATTACTGAGGGCTCGCAGTGATCGCCCTTTGAATTTGTAAGACAGCGGCTTATATACAGCCTGTGTGAGGGCATTGAAAGCGCCGTGTATGCGTTGAATTTCTCCTTCATGGACATTCCGTATACAGCATCGTTCAGGGGGATGTCCATTCCGATAAGGGCCGTTCTTTCACTGTCGCTGAAAATACCCGAGGCCGCGGGGACCGCCGGAAAAACTCCCTCAAGAGCGCCCACGATAAACACGGCCTTCTGAGCCTGGGAACGGATATTTCCCACGTTTCCCACAACAACGTGGTCAAGGGTCTGGGGAATGTCGGAGATGGGGCTATTCTTTATCATGAGACGGAAAAGCTCCAGGTACCTCCGGCTGTCCACCGCTCTGTTTTCAAGAACGGTGTACATCCTGTCCAGCAGCTCCATTGTAACGTCCCACACCCGGGCCTCTGTCTCCTTCTGACGGAGCCGCCCGCTCATATCAAAGGAACGCACAAGCTCCTTCATCCTGTCTGAGGTCTTGAGGTCGCACAAGAGATAATATACTGCCTTTGAGATGTCTCCGCCGTCACAGGCGTCCGACAGCCTGCGGGAAAAGGCAAACAGTGGTCCCGTCACCCTGCGGCGGATGTCTTCGATATGTTCAAGGGCTTTTTCGTCAAGATCGGGGCTGTTGCCCTCAGGGTTCATTGTAAAGGGTGACTTCCAGCGGGAACCCTTTATATCCCACATGTATACATAGTTTTCCAGCAGGTATACGTCGTTGTTCCCGATGTCCGTCAGTCCGGTCTTTAGGTATGTGAGTATGCTCTCGGTGGAAAAGGATGAGTGTACTATTTCAAAGGCCGAAAGTATCAGCCTTATCAGCGGCTTTTCCTCTAATAGCTGGGGGTCGGACATAAAGAAGGGTATGTCGTATTTCGGGAATTCGGACAGTATGATGTTCCGGTACATATCCGCATCCCTGAGCAGGACGGTGATGTCGCTGCAGGAGTAGCCTTCATCCCTTACAAGCAAAGATATCCTCCGGGCAGCCTGACGTATCTCGTCATATTCATCATCGGCTTCGTAAATCTCCACCCCGCCGTCGTCAAGAAGATAGGGGTCGCCGTCAAAGCGGAAAACAGACTCCTCAACTGCGGCTATGGAAGGACTTGCAAAGCGCTTCTGCTCCTCAAGCCACTGCACCGGCAGAACCTCTGCCCCATGCTTTTCCGCAAGGCTCACAAGAGTACGCAGGGTGGTATCCGGTTCACGGAAGATGGAATGTTCCATCATCTTTGCCGTACTGTGGTCGCAGCACAGGGCAGCGGTGACAGAATCAGCCTGGGATATGATACATTCAAGTATCTTCTTCTCCTGACCGGAAAAACCGTTGAAGGAATCTATAAAGACCGTTTTTCCCTCAAAGAAGGGGTGAACAAGCAGCATCTCATACAGCCTCGAAAGATCGTCCTCCGGGTCGGCATAGGCTGAGCTGAGCATGGCTTCATAGGCCTCGTATATTATGGCGCTCTCCCTCAGCTTCTGCTGCAGACGTGTGTTGTCGGTCTTTGCTGCGGCGTCAAGGAGGTCGTCGGGTGTG
Source organism: Acutalibacteraceae bacterium (assembly GCA_045221075.1). Classification (GTDB taxonomy): domain Bacteria; phylum Bacillota; class Clostridia; order Oscillospirales; family Acutalibacteraceae; genus UBA1213. The sequence goes on along the minus strand of JBGUWL010000005.1, from coordinate 11,199 downwards.
ACTGAACAGGCCTTGAATTCGTTTACCGCATCCGTCATAAGCTGGGAAAAGTCGCTGCGGCGGCTGCGTCCCCCATACAGAACAAGACGGTCAGAAACGCTCTCTGCCGCAAGACTCATCAGCACAGACTTCACCCCGTCGCTGATGTGCTTTCCGGTATCTCCCCCGTATTTTTGTGTAACTGCGTCGTAAAGGCGCCTGAAGCTGAGCACAGTGACCCGTGAAGCCTTCTTTGCCCCAAGGTCACTAAGTATCCTCTTTTCGCACTGGAAGGTGCTCTGTTCCGGCACAAGAAGTATGATCTCTTTTTCCTGCGCCTGCTCGCATATCTGACGGTGTATCAGATGGCTTTTTCCGCTTCCGCTGCGGCCTGCTATTATCCGGAGCATATAGTCACTTCCTTTATCATAATCCCGGTATTCCGTCAGGACAGTCGATTTCCTTTGACTGCACATTCCGGAGCTGTCATTTTTGATTGAAATTCAGCTATATTGTACACGGTTGTATGTACAAAAACGTGTATATCCCCTATCGCCGTTATTCAAAAAGCACCAAATCCCTCCTCAGGACTTGGTGCTTTGATTCAGTCTTCATCAGAAAGATCGGTGTTGAGCTTGTTGAGGCTTGCGGCCTTGAGATATGCGTTGATGAAACCGTCAAGATCTCCGTCCATAACGGCGTTGATGTTGCCGGTCTCGAAGGAAGTGCGGTGATCCTTGACCATGGTATAGGGCATAAAGACATAGGAGCGTATCTGGGCGCCCCAGGCGATCTCCTTCTGAACGCCCTTGATGTCCTCGATCTTTTCAAGGTGTTCTCTCTCTTTAATTTCAAGCAGCTTTGATTTCAGCATGGTCATTGCGATATCCCTGTTCTGGTACTGGCTGCGCTCCACCTGGGAAGCCACAACAATACCGGTGGGGATATGGGTAAGACGGACAGCGGATGAGGTCTTGTTTACCTTCTGACCGCCGGCGCCGCTGGCACGGTACACGTCCATCTTCACGTCCTCGGGGCGTATCTCGATCTCGATGGTATTGTCGATCTCCGGCATTACCTCGATGGACGCAAAGGAAGTATGTCTTCTGCCCGATGAGTCAAAGGGAGAAACACGGACAAGACGATGTACTCCCGACTCGCTCTTTAGGTAGCCGTAGGCGTTTTCACCCTCGATAAGCAGCACGGCGCTTTTAAGTCCCGCTTCTTCACCGTCAAGGTAGTCGACCTCCTTGACCTTGAAGCCGTGGGCTTCCGCCCATTTGTTGTACATACGGTAGAGCATCTCCGCCCAGTCCTGAGCCTCGGTGCCGCCTGCGCCCGCATGGAAGGTGAGTATTGCGTTCTTTGAATCATACTCCCCTGTGAGCAGGGTCTGGAGGCGCTGTTTTTCGTATTCCTGTGTGACGGAATCAAGCTCCTGCTGAGCCTCTTCAAGAAGGGAAAGATCCTCCTCCTCATTTGCAAGCTCGATCAGCGCCATTGCATCGTCATAGGACGCCACAAGCTGATCGTAAGCCGCCACTTTATTCTTAAGGTCGCCGGTTCTTTTCAGCACCTTCTGTGAGTTTTCAACGTCATCCCAGAAGCCGGGCTGAGCGGCTCTCTGTTCAAGCTGTTCGATCTCCATTTTCATCTTGTCAAGACCAAGGGCGCCCGAAAGCTCCTTTATGTCCGGCTCCAGCGCCTGGAGCTGAAGGCGCAGTTCTTCAAATTGCAGCATAGTATTCCACCGTTCTCTTATTATAGTTTCGCATCCGCCCAAAGGCTCTGCTATGGAAAATCATTCTAACTTTATTATTATAGAATAAAAGTGCCGCTTTGTAAAGGGTTTTTCGGAATGAAACTTTGCAGAAGTCATATATTACTTTTGCTGTTTCTTACATAATGATGTCATGTGGACACTTAATAATCTCGAAGGAATTGAACGGCAGCTTCTTACATGACCGGCCTGAGATAAATCCCGGGATATATGTTCCTCTGACGGATAATCCGGAATAATATCGAATATGAATGTGTGAGGTGATATTATGCTGAATCTGCTGTCCGAGATACTGAGCCGTATCTCCCTTATCTTTGCCCTGCACGTCATGGGTGCAGGGTCCTTCCCGAAGCCTCTTTCCTCGAAGGAGGAAAGCCGCCTGCTGAAGCTCAGCGCAGAGGGCGACATAAACGCCCGCAACAGACTGGTGGAGCACAACCTGCGGCTTGTGGCGCATATCGTCAAAAAATACTGCGGCACCGGCGCGGATCCTGACGACCTTGTGTCCATCGGGACCATCGGACTTATAAAGGCGGTGAACACCTTCAACGGGGAAAAGAACATCCGGCTTTCAAGCTATGCATCAAGATGTATCGAAAACGAGATACTGATGTATTTCCGCAGCGCAAAAAAGAACGCTCTGGATGTTTCAATGAACGAAGAGATAGACTCGGATTCCGACGGAAACGCTCTGACGCTGATGGACGTAATGGCTGAGGAGCGGGATATCGTTGATGAGCTTGACCGCAGGATAAAGGCGGAACATATCGACGCATATATCAGGGAATGTCTCACCCCGCGGGAGGCACTGATAATCCGCCTGAGATACGGACTCAACAGAAAAAAAGCCCTTACCCAGCGTGAGGTGGCGCAGCTTCTTAAAATATCCCGGTCATACGTTTCGAGGATAGAAAAAAAGGCCCTGGAAAAGCTGAGGAAGCGTTATGACGAATGACAATAAGTTCGGAAAGAATTGAATGCTGTCATGGGAACGATACCCCTGTGGTCATCCGTGTTATTCATAATAATAACAAATAGACCGTTTCCGTTTTACGGAGGTCATCTCCCCTGTGTCATTTCTTTGTTCGGGTAATGTCTGACAAAAAAGAGCCGGAGGTCTTTCGACCCCCGACCCGTAAAGTCAGACAGGATTATTTTAATACTTGTCTCTTGATTTCTGACAAAAAAGAGCCGGAGGTCTTTCGACCCCCGACCCGTAAAGTCAGACAGGATTATTTGTAATACTTGTCTCTTGCGGTATAGGAAGTATGCAGATAATGATGTGACTTCTCGCCGTTGGGCTTCTCAAAATACTCGTCATAGATCATCTTGATAAGCGGGCTGTCATCGCATACACGGAATTCGGCATTCTTGTCAAGGTCATAGAGAGCCTTTGAACGCAGAGCCTTGTAGTCAACAAAGTTGCTTACGCTGTCGCTTCTGGTGGGCTGGCCGCCGCCGTTGATGCAGCCGCCGGGACAGGACATTACTTCAAGCATCTGGAAGTTAGCCTCGCCCCTCTTGAGCTTCTCAAGAAGCATTCTTGCGTTTGCAAGACCTGAGGTAACAGCAACGGTGATCTTTACGCCTGCGATCTCATAGGTGACCTCACGGACCTCTTCGGGACCGCGGACCTCTTCAAAGTCGACCTTCTTGAAGTCGCCGTCAAGTGCTCTTGCTGCGGTTCTGAGGGCTGCTTCAAGCACGCCGCCGGTTGCGCCGAAGATGATACCGCCGCCGGTAGCCTTGTTGAAGGGAGCGTCGAAGTCCTCTTCCTCAAGGGCGGTAAAGTCGATAGCGGCACGCTTTATCATTCTTGCAAGCTCTCTTGTGGTCAGTGCAACGTCAACATCGTCAAAGTTCTCGTTTGAACGGAGCTGAGGTCTGGTGGCCTCAAACTTCTTGGCTGTGCAGGGAATTACGCTGACAACAAAGATATCCTTGGGGTCAATGTTGTTCTTCTCTGCATAGTAGCCCTTGAGAACTGCGCCGAACATAGCCTGGGGAGATTTGCAGGTGGAGAGATTCGGAATGAACTCGGGATAATAATGCTCAACAAACTTTACCCATGCAGGGCAGCAGGATGTGAACATAGGCAGGGTCTTGCCGTTCTTTATTCTGTCAACAAGCTCGTTGGCCTCTTCGATAATGGTAAGGTCAGCGGTGAAGTCCATGTTGAAGGCCTTTACGTTGCTGCCAAGTCTCTTGATAGCGGCAGCCATCTTGCCTTCTACGTTTGTACCGATGGGCATATCAAAAGCTTCGCCCAGGGTAGCCTTGATTGAAGGAGCTGTAAAGAACAGGACCTGCTTTGTGGGATCTGCGATCGCATCCCAGACCTTGTCCTCCTGGCTCTTTTCAGTCAGAGCGCCTACGGGACAGCTTACTACGCACTGGCCGCAGCCGACGCAGGGAGCACTGTCAAGGCTCTTGTCAAAGGCACTGCCGATATGGGCCTTGAAGCCTCTGTCAATAGCACCGATAACGGAGATGCCCTGTACGTTCTTACAGGCGGCAACACAGCGCATACAGTTGACGCACTTGTTGTTGTCACGGACGATGTAGGGAGATACATCGTCGATCTCGAATCTGGGCTCTTCGCCGGAGAATCTGTCTTCGTCAACGCCAAGCTCAAGAGCAAGCTTCTGCAGCTCGCAGTGGTTGTTCCTGACGCAGGAAAGGCACTTTTTCTTGTGAGTTGAGAGCAGCAGCTCTACTGTGGTCTTTCTTGACTTGATAACTGCAGGGGTGTTGGTGAATACCTCAAGACCCTCCTCTGCAGGATAAACGCAGGCTGCAAGCAGACCTCTGCGGTTCTTTGCCTCTACCATACAGACACGGCAGGCGCCGATGCAGTTGATATCCTTAAGGTAGCAAAGTGTGGGGATCTCGATATTTGCTTCCTTGGCTGCCTGAAGAATAGTATATCCCTTGGGAACCTCCACGGGAATATTGTTTATTTTAAGATGTACTGTTTCCATTAAAGTATTCCCTCCTTATACTGTACGGATAGCCTTGAACTTACAGTTGCTCATGCAGACGCCGCACTTGATGCACTTGTTGGTATCGATGACATGGGGATTTCTTACCGTACCGGTAATAGCACCTGCAGGACAATTTCTTGCGCACAGAGTACAGCCCTTACACTTATCAGCAATGATCTCATACTTGATGAGGGACTTACATACGCCGGCAGCGCAGGTCTTGTTATAGATATGGTCTATATATTCCTGCTTGAAGAACTTCATTGTTGAGAGTATCGGGTTGGGTGCTGTCTGACCGAGAGCGCACAGTGAAGAACTCTGCATATGCTTTGAAAGCTCTTCGATCTTGTCGATATCCTCAGGCTCGCCCTTGCCGTCGGTGATCTTCTTGAGGATCTCAAGAAGTCTTCTTGTACCGACACGGCAGGGAGTACACTTGCCGCAGCTCTCGTCAACGGTGAATTCAAGATAGAACTTTGCGATATCCACCATACAGGAATCCTCATCCAGGATGATCATACCGCCGGAGCCCATCATTGAGCCGATGGCAATAAGGCTGTCATAGTCGATAGGTGTGTCAATATGTTCTGCGGGGATACATCCGCCGGAGGGTCCGCCTGTCTGGGCAGCCTTGAACTTTTTGCCGTTGGGGATGCCGCCGCCGATCTCTTCGATGATCTCACGCAGTGTAGTACCCATGGGGATCTCCACAAGACCTACGTTGGTGATCTTGCCACCGAGAGCGAATACCTTTGTGCCCTTGCTGGTCTCGGTACCCATTGAAGCGTACCACTTGCTGCCGTTGAGGATGATCTGGGCGATGTTTGCGTAGGTCTCAACATTGTTGAGAACGGTGGGCTTGCCGAAAAGACCCTTTACAGCCGGGAACGGAGGACGGGGACGAGGCTCGCCTCTGTTGCCCTCGATGGAGGTCATAAGGGCTGTTTCCTCACCGCAAACGAATGCGCCTGCGCCGAGACGGATCTCGATGTCAAAGTTGAAGCCGGTACCGAAGATATTCTCGCCAAGGAAGCCGTTCTCCCTTGCCTGATCAAGAGCGATCCTGAGTCTCTCAACTGCGATGGGATACTCTGCTCTTACATATACAAAGCCCTTCTGGGCGCCGATAGCGTAAGCTGCGATTGCCATTGCTTCGATGATACACTGGGGGTCGCCTTCAAGGATGGAACGGTCCATGAATGCGCCGGGGTCGCCTTCGTCGGCGTTACATGCAACATACTTGATGTCGCCCTGGGAAGCCTTTGCGAACATCCACTTTCTGCCGGTGGGGAATCCGCCGCCGCCTCTGCCGCGGAGACCGGAATCAAGAACCTCCTGGATAACTTCGTCAGGAGTCATTGAGGTCAGTACCTTATAAAGTGCCTGATAACCGTCTGTTGCGATATATTCGTTGATGTTTTCGGGGTCGATAACACCGCAGTTTCTCAGAGCGATCCTGAGCTGCTTCTTGTAGAAGTTAGTCTCCGAAAGGGAGATGATGGTATTGTCATCGATAACCGTCTCCTGATAGAGCAGGTCACGGCATACAACGCCGTCTCTGAGGTGTTCCTTGACTATGCGCTTTACTCCTTCGGGAGTGGTCTGGGCATAGAAGTAACCCTCGGGATATACGATCATGATGGGTCCCAGTGAGCAAAGACCGAAGCAGCCTGTGCGTACCACAAGAACGTCCTTGTCCAGTCCGTATTTCTTGAGGGACTCTTCAAGGGTCTTGATGACCTTTTTGCTTCCGGATGAAGTACAGCCTGTACCGCCGCATACGAGTATCTGGTTGCGGTAGTCGGTGTTCTTTGAAAGCTCTTCTGCCTTTTCTTTGACTACCTTACGGACCATTACCAGCTCTTCATATTCTTTTTTGATCTTATTGAGTTCTTCAATAGTCATTAGTAACTTCCCCCTTCTCTTTCCATATAGTCAGCCAGTATCTTATGAACCTCTGCAGGGGTAAGCTTGCCGTAAACGTTCTCATCGATCATCATAACAGGTGCAAGACCGCATGCACCTACGCAGCGGCAGGATTCGATAGAGAAAAGTCCGTCGGGAGTACACTCACCGCTCTTGATGCCCAGCATCTGCTCTGCTTCTTCAAGTATTTTGCCCGAGCCCTTTACATAGCAGGCAGTACCAAGACAGACACTGATCTGGTGCTTGCCCTTGGGTGTGAGACTGAAGCGGGTGTAGAAGGTTGCAACACCGTAGACCTCGCTCAGGGAGACGTTCAGACCATCGGCGACCATCTGCTGTACTTCGATGGGAAGATATCCGTATATCTCCTGTGCCTCATGCAGTACCGGCAGCAAAGCGCCCGGAAGATCCTTGTTCTTTTCGATGACCTGCAGCAGCTTTTCTTTCTGCTCCTGAGTGCCCTTAAATGACGGAAGGGATTTATCAGCCATTTATATTCCTCCATATCTGTATGAAATTTATTTCCCGGGACATACGATACACCATACATGCCACGATGAATACGCTATACCCCAGAATATATGTATATTATACTTTGTTTTTCAATAAAAAACAAGATTTTTTTGCATATTTCTATAAATTTTCAAAAAAAATTATTCTATCCTTCCTTTATGTCTCTGTCATTCTACACAAAAGAAGGATGAGATTTTTTATCTTTCAGATTTTTGTCTAAATACTAACCGGCAATTTTACAAAAACCGCCTAAGCACGCATGAAAAGGCAGGATCGGAAACGGCTGGTAATTCTGTCCTTTTTGCATATGAAAGAACGGCGGCGTGTTCCTGCAGACCCCTGTATGACCGATCCTCCCCTGCCTTTTCAGCCCGCCTTGATTCTTTTATGCTTTTTGCCCAAAAGCATAAAAGCCAAAAAAAACAAAAACAAAAAAATTTCAAAAATAGTCTTGACAAATAAAATGCCATGAGATATAATAACGTTGTTGTGAGCGATGCGGATGTAGCTCATCTGGTAGAGCGCAACCTTGCCAAGGTTGAGGTAGCGAGTTCGAGCCTCGTCATCCGCTCCAAAGAAAAAATCCTGACACATCGTGTCGGGATTTTTTCTTTGTATTATTCATTATTCATTATTCGTTATTCATAATTCATTAAAAAGAAAAACTATCGGTCGGAAAAAACGTAACCTGCGAAGATACTCTGGCTTTTGTCAGCACAGGTCAGAGCCCGGAATCACTCCACAAAACGCCCTGATACTAAGTTCACATCCCGCCGGCACGTCCTGTGCCGGTTTTTTTATGCGTAAAATACAAGACCCGACCTGCTTATACACTCGTGCGCAGGCCGGGTCTTTGTCTGTATTTATTCCGAAGCATTAACAGGCGGTGCATAATGTCAGAACTTCGGCGGACCGTTACCGGACGCCCTTATTCGTCCGTCTCACCTTCCTCCGGGTATGACGTTATTCCGGCAGCAGTCCATGCCATTCATCCGGAAATACAGTCTCCCTTCTCAAACATTGATGTGAACCATACCTCCGGAGCCGTAAAGCTCTTTCCGTCAAGGTAGCTCAGGATCCCGCTGTCGGTGGTAAAGCGGAAGCTCAGCTTATAGGAATAAAGCGCCTGGTATTTTTGTCCGTACTTCCGGTTTATCTCGTTTTTGCCGTACTTGCCGTCCCCTAATAGCGGGTGTCCGATAAAGGCAAAATGCGCCCTTATCTGGTGGGTGCGTCCGGTGAGAAGCTCCACTTCGATAAGGCTCAGCCCGTTCTTTTCCGCAAGCACCCGGTATTTCGTCTTTATGGTCTTGCTGTCGGGGGTGGGCTTTTTTGAAATGTAGACCCTGTTCTGTTTCTCGTTCTTTTCAAGGTAGTCAACCATCAGGCCTTTCTTTTCTTTCAGCCTGCCCACGGCTATGCAGAGATAGTACTTTTCCACTTCCCTGTCCCTGAGCTTCTGGTTCATCACTCTCAGGGTCTCGGCGTTCTTTGCGGCGATGACGATGCCGCCGGTGTTCCGGTCTATGCGGTTCACCAGCGCCGGCGCAAAGGAGTTTTCCTTTTTAGGGTCATACTCCCCCTTCTCGTACAGATAATGCTGTACCCGGGCGATGAGGGAATCAAAATGATATGTGTCGTCCGGATGTACAAGAAGTCCCGGCTTTTTGTTGAGGAGCATAATGTTTTCGTCCTCATATATTATGTCCAGCTTTACGGGGGCTTTCATAAAGTCGAAGGCGTCCTGCTCCTCTTCATAGAATTCTTCCTTTATGTACAGTGTGAGAATATCCCCCTCCTTCAGACGGGAGGATATCTCGCAGCGTTTGCCGTTGAGCTTTATGTATTTTGTGCGGATATACTTGTACATAAGGGACTGGGGCATATTTCTGAAACGCTTTGTAAGGAACTTGTCCAGTCTCTGTCCGCTGTCGTTTGCGCTTATCTCTATCTGTCTCATTTTCATACCTCTGTTGTTTTTCTCATGCACGGTTCTGTCCCGCCCTCCGGAGGAACATCCCGCTTTTCTGCCGTTCATTTAGTATTCTACCACACTTTGAACGGATTGTCACCTCATTACGATACACTGAAATCAATTTCCGGTCTTTTTTCTTTGCCGGGGCAGTTACTTGGGGAAAACCCTTTTCCGGCGGAAAAAGGGTTATTCCCCAAACCCCTTTCCTAATACTGTTTTCCGATTAAAAGCTGACACTTTTAATCGGAAAAGGCGCCGCCCGAGGCTGCGCCCATCTGTGCATACGCACAGATGACGTCTCATGCAAACTCCGAAGCGCTGACGCGCTATTAAAGGCAGACCATGTCTGCTTTTAACGGGAGTTAAGTATCAGACTTTCCGGTCAGTCCGGTGTCCGGACCTGATGAATAATTCAAAAGAGGAGGAAACAAAATGACCAAAAAGCTAAGAAAACCCTTGAGCATCATTCTGTCACTTATGATGATGCTCAGTCTGTTCACCATCGTACCCATCACGGCGAATGCAGAACCTTCCGCTCCCGAGCTCACCACCTACACCCTTGCGGGCTCTTCGGTGAATTTCTTCGGCGCCGAATGGGATGCCACGGTTGACGACAACAACATGACTCTGGGCAATGACGGCGTTTACCGGAAAACTTTCCCCGATGCTGCACCGGAAGACAATATCCAGTTCTTTGTTGTCATGAACCAAAGCTGGGAGAATACGACATGGGAAGGACCACGATTCAGTATTACGGAACAATGTGACGTGACCGTGACCTTTGATCCTGTGAGCGGGGAAGTAAACGTCGAAGGCACCGGCGTCAGCATAGAAACTTCAGTGGAAGTTTACTCTGTGATCGCAGTAGGTAATGGCAGCGGCAATTACCTTAACGGTTCCAATTGGGAGCCCTCTGATACGAATAACGCCATGACAGAAACAGAGGAAAACATCTGGACCTTCAGCATGGATAACGTTCCTGAAATGATTGGCTGTGAGGTCAAGTTTGTCATCAACTCAGTTAAAGAGGACGGCACTCCGACGGATAATCCGTGGGCGTTCAACCTGGGCTCAGAGAACTATGAGATGTATCCCGTCGGCGAGTGGATCGACATGTATAATAACGGCATTTCCTTCTGCTTTGATGTTGAAGAAGATGACTCTACTGTATTATTCACAGTTGACCTCACAAATTTTGATACCTCGACCTTCCAGGGCGCTAAGCTGAAGATCGATGTGAGACAGGCCAGCGCGCCCGTTACTTACACAGTAACATGGAATAACTGGAACGGTGATAATCTTGAGACCGACACCGATGTTCAGTCAGGCGCATCACCCAGATACGACGGCGCAGAGCCCACAAAGAATGTTTACGACGGCAACATTTACACATTCATCGGCTGGACCGACGGCAGCAACAACTTCTATGCGAAGGATGCGAACCTCCCCGAAGTTTCAGCCAACGTGACCTACACGGCGACCTTTGATTCTGAACCTGCAGAATCCACCTTCTATGTTGTCGGCAACTTCACCGAATGGCAGACTGACGACACTTATATGCTCACCAAGAACCCGGAAGCCGAAGGCGAATATATGCTGACCGGCGTTGAACTGAACAAGGACGATCAGCTTAAGGTAGTAGAGACCAACGGCTACATCTTAGACTTCCAGCCGGTTTGGTATCCCGCGAGCAATAATAATGACTATATAGTCACTGCTGACGGTACTTATGATATCTACTTCCGTCCGAATTACGATGGCGGCGATGATTGGTACTACAACTGCATCTATCTTGCTGACGTAACTCCCGGGTCCGACCCCGGTCAGGAAGCCGCAGACGCAGTTATCGCTATGATCAACGCACTTCCCGATGCCGATAATGTTACCGTTGATGACGCGGCCGACATCCATGACGCAAGGGATGCTTATGACGATCTGACCGACGACCAGAAGGCGCTTGTCAGCGAAGATGTACTTGCAAAGCTCGTAGCAGCAGAAGAAGCACTCGATGCAGTCCAGAAGGCGGCTGAAGATCAGGAAGC
>JBGUWL010000004.1:0-12175 GCA_045221075.1 Acutalibacteraceae bacterium | reverse complement strand
TGAACAAATTCGTCGAAATCAGCGCCACCGCGGGAAGGTTTTGTTCACGGCGCCATCTTGTTATCCGGTCTGTATTTCCTGTTTGTGATTGTATCTTACCATCTCCTTATGGATTATTCCCGGAAAAAAAGTTGCGAGCTATCTTGTGGAGCCCCCTGCGGGATTTGAACCCGCACCATCTGCTTGGGAAGCAAATATCCTGCGTTTTATACGAAGGAGGCATCTGGTGACCCCTGCGGGATTTGAACCCGCAATTACAGGATTGAGAATCCTGCGTCCTGACCAGTTAGACGAAGGGGCCATATGGCGACCTGAACGGGACTTGAACCCGCAACCTCCGGAGCGACAATCCGGCTATTCGACCATCGAACTGTCAGGCCATAAACAAAGCACAGTTTTTCGATTTTTTCCGGTATCCTCACCATTTAGACGAAGCGGCCATGGTGACCGCTGCTGGACTTGAACCCGCATCGCCGGATTGAATTATGATCGAGTGTTGTTGCTGTCTGTGCTTTTTCCCTTTCGGTGATTGTAATATACCACGTCTTTTCACATTTTTCCCGGCAAAAAAGTTGCGAAGAGTCCATATAAGAGTGTTCCCGGTGAATGGTATACACTTCCATAGAAAAGCAAGGCCAACGAATAATGATCGGCTATTACCCCGACAAAATGAACCATATGACCTTGCTTTCATTGGCGCGCTTTCGGAGATTCGAACTCCAGACTCCCCCCCTTAGAACGAAGGTGCTCTATCTGATGAGCTTAAAGGCGCGTATGGTACGCCTGCCGGGGCTTGAACCCGGAATCCCCCGATTATAAGTCGGGAGCCTGACCGATTGAGCTACGGGCGTGTTTTGGTGCACCTTCGGGGGCTTGAACCCCGGACTCCCGCATTAAAAGTGCGATGTTCTACCGACTGAACTAAAGACGCATATGGTCTGCGAGAGCGGAGTTGAACCGCTGTCTTCGGAGCCACAATCCGACATTCTACCGTTAAACTACTCACAGCATAGGTTCTCTTTTTCAAGCGACCTCTGTTACCAAGTGAAGCCGCTATCTGCACACTAGAATCACGTCAACAGTCACGCCAAAGGCTGCGGCGAGAACGACGATGTTGTCAAGCGTGGGAAGGGAGTCGCCGCGCTGCCACTTGTAGATCGCCTGGGGTGTGGAAAAGCCGAGAATCTCCTGCAACTCACGGATGCTGAGTCCGGCGCGCCTGCGCATACAGGCAATGTTCTGACCGGTTGCAGCCGGGTCAATAATCGGGATGGGAATCATTTTATACACTCCTTAAAAATCCGTTCAATGAACGCTGTTTTTGGGCGCAAAAATACCGCCGGTCTCATACAAGACGGGCGGTTCGATTCCATCCAATGATGCTTGAAACAAGCTAAGGAACGATCGCGTTGTGATCCGCAGTCCCGTATGAGCGCGCAGAATGACGATCCAAGCCTATATGCCTGAACTGCTCATGTGCTTTTCCCCCAATACGAAGCTGCATTGCGCGCATGGTTGAATCCTTTCCGGGCCTTGCCCTGTTTGATGGTGTTACTATATCATATGCTGCGCGGTTTGTAAATAAACCTGCGGTATATCTTTTGAATACAGCAAACAGAGCAAAGGGTTGTCTGCGGGTTATCAGGCTCCTATTGTTTTCAAACCTCTGCTCTGTCTTGCCGTATTCAATGTAGGTACACCGTCATTTTGTACTATATCTGTTTTTCTACAGTTTGCAGAAGTGGGCGCGGTCTGTTTCATAAATAAGTATCTTTTCAGGAGAATGGCTCATATCCTGTTCCTCGACACCAGTAGCATTTCCTGTCTCCGTCGCACAGCGGACACCTTTTATATTCATTATATGTGGTGCTTCCGCTTCCTAAGTTGATACCCTGTTTCTGAATAGTAATTCTGCCGGTTCCGTGGCATTCCTTGCACGACTTGCTGCCGTTGCACACATGGCATACCACTTTGCTGTCCGAATATGTTTCTGGAGTAGACCAGCCTGTGTTGTAGCCGGGATCATAGTATCCATAATAGTTTGGCGTATTGGCAGAAGAACCGCCTGTGCTACGTGAGTAATCAACATAATCAGAATCCTGGTTATCTGTACTTCCCCTTGACTCTCTTATGTTTCGTGGGATATCGACTGCGGCGGACAAGATTCCAACCGCCAGGAAAAACGCCACAACTACTCTGAACCATGAGGAATAGTTGCGCACTGCGGCGATAAGGCCAAAAGCGCAGATCACAAGTTCAAGAACTCTGAGTAGCCACGCGCCTGGAATCGCGTAGGTAAACTTGTTTTCAATAAACAGGATCACCAGGCAAACAATCGGAGTAAGCGAGGAATTCAGTAAAGAGTTGATTGTTCTTTTCATAGGTTTTTTCTCCTTTCTCGTTCAGTATATGAAGTAAAAACTGCGTACTGCTGTTACAGGGCTTTTATCTTCAAAATCCCCTCAGCTCTACCCAGCCTGTCCCTTTACAGTTCAGACATTTGCCGCTTCCGTGGCAGAGCATGCAGTCCGTTGTTGACGTTCCAAGGGTTGAAAAACTGACCGTGTATGTGCCGCTTCCATCGCAAAGGCTACATTTGCCGCTTCCGTGGCAGGAGCCACAAAGGGTATAGTCCTTTCCACCTATCTCTACAACTTCCAGCTTCCCTGCTCCGTTGCAGTAGTGGCATTTCCCTGTTCCATCGCAAACGCTACAGCGCCGTCCATCACGGAAGCCATCTCCTTTGCAGTGATAGCAAATGCCGTCTCCGTGGCAAATATGGCAGGTCGTCGTTCGCCTGCTTGTGATACTTTCCCCGATGCTATCCTCACCAATTATCGCCTCTTCAGGCACCACATTATTCTTGGCTGTGCTCCCGCAGCCGGTTGCTATTAGGCAGCACACCATTGTTAAAAGGATTGCAATAATTTTTTTCATTGTACACACCTCTCGTTATTAGTAATAGTAATAATGTTTTTGATTAGCGTTTGTTGAGGGCCTCCTGTACAAGCTCCTGAAGGCACATCTTCAGATCCTGCTCATCGCAGGGCTCATATAGGTCAATCAGAAATGTTTTAATGTCTATGGATTTCGTTTTTTTATTAATCAGGAACCAGGCATGTATTGACTTATCTGTATCAATGTCATATGCATCTACTTTAATCTCCTCCCCGACTACATGCCAAGAGCCCTTTTCACCAGTATGGGCCTCAATCACCTCCAAAATAGTAATGCCATCAGAGATCGTTGCGTTCTGAACCGCCTGGATCTGTTTCTGTTCATTCATCTCATCTAAATGGTCCCAGAGGAGACCGCCGCCGATCAGGAGAAAAAGAATAACAAGATAGATGATAATATGCTTTTTGTTCAGTTTTGTTTTCATTTTGAATCCTCCATTTTGTTGTTTTTATTATGGGCATACTATACCTCAGTGCTCACGTGTGTCTTATTTTTCGTTTCCAGCTACTGAGCGATCAACGCCTCATCTGAATACAGTTTCTCATAATCTGTGCTTCCATCTTGAACAACGTTTCCGTTTTCAGACCGATTCCATAGAAGCACCTTGGTCGATTGATGAATCGACCAAGGATATCATCCTATTGAAGCAAAAAGGCAAATTGCGTGCTTAGCGAATCAGCAGGCACACGATGCCGTTCGGCATAGTCATTATGGCTGTTTTATTCTCCCAGGATACCGTCCTTGTACAGGAAAAATTAGAGGTATCATGAAACAACATACCACGATGGTATCAAACAAGGGATTTCTCCCCAAAAGCGTTGGGTTAAGTCTTTTCCATCCCATTCTACGGTCATGCGCCAATTGGCATCTTCCACGGAATAGATGGATAAACCGTCATTTACTTCATATGAAACAGGATATCCGAGAGCTTCCAGCTGGCCCAAATACGCATTGAGCTCCGCCACCTCCGTGTCACCGCAGGCAATCAAAAGATATCGCGGATTTTCCGTCAGATTCTCTAATTCCATCGGTATTCTGAGATTCCTGCCATCAGGGAGTTCCCATAATATATCAAGCTCGTCGCTGTAATACCAGGGAGGAGCCGGCAAAACAGTATTGAGGCCTTTGATGGGTGCGCTGTCTCTTGAAAAGCGATCATAAGAGCCCTTCTTTGAGGAGTCCATAAGGAGAATCAGGTCATTTCTTCGAAGATCTTGGTGAGTACGGGCATCATTTATTTTTTCTTCACAGGCGTCCAAGAGATCACCGGCCAGACTTTCCAATTCTGTAACGCTGAATGCATCGTAGGGCATATAGGATTCAATCAAAGGAAGATACTCCCGCACAAAGCTCCGGAGCTTCTGCGAGTATTCACTTGGCTCGATCAACTTGATCAGATAGGCAGTGGCAAACGCGTCATACTTCAGAAAGGCCTTATACAGATTCTCCGTTATAGTCAATTCCATCAACTGATGGGCGTGCGTGGATTTCATAAAGTAGCGCAGGGTGAGATCATTTCGCAGAAGCTCAAGCTCCGCAAGGGAGTCCTGCTTACAACCCTGTAGCTCTATTCTAACGACATAGACATCCTCGCCGTATTCTCTCTTGAGCAGTTCATACTGCGCGTCCGTCGTCTGTTCCGCGGGCATCTCACGCTGTCTAATATAAAGCGCTGCTGTCTCCAGCACAGCGAGACAGCGTTGAAGCTGATCCCAGTCCGAAGTCTTGACTGCCTCTTTTGCGTTGTCCAGCACCCAGAGCATGTCACGGGAAGTGTATTCTTCCATCTGCAGAAAATAAAACCAATCCGACGTCAGCGCATGCTCTGCCTCACGCAGTCTGTCATTCGTTTTCAGTTCAAGGGCATATCCTGCCGGAGATATACAGGACAGCAACAAGAAGCACGCGACAGAGAGGGCAAGGAGTCGTTTGATCCTGCATGCTTTACCTACATTGTTCATTATCTCAAATCCTTCCACTCATATCAAGGATCGCTTCCGCTGTATTCTGAGCTGTCTTCAAAACGCGGACTCTTGACGCAGTCAGGGTCTGCAAACGATTCTCCAGTCTTTCACGCACAAATATACGGCTGCTTTCCTCCGGTTGACCTTGGGCAAAACGCAGCGTTGCCTCATCAAAAGCGTCCTCCTGAAGATTGGGAAGAACGACAAGGCGAAACAAAGTTTCCGCGATCTCCGCGTCAGTCTGGGCGAGCATTGTAAGCTGATTGCGAAATCTGATCCCATAGATTTCCTCGATCAGGTCATACTCGGCCAAAATTGGAAGCACCGATACCAGATTTGAATAGTCCTCGCCGAGACGGCCCTCCAAAGCCAGAAGCTCCCAGTAATGTATCTCATCAAAGCACTCGCCGCTGCCGGCAAAGATATCGCCGCTATTCAAAAGCTCACTCACGCGTTCTGATAACGGACCTGCTTGCGCGTTCGCAACCCCCTTTTTCGCCGAAAGGTTGCTGATATACGCCATGTTGTTCTGGAAGTTTTTCAAGGCGGAAGTAAGGCGTTTTCGCACGGCCTGCCCTTCATCCGCCGAAACGGGAAGCCCATCAGACGGGCATAGTTCACTCGCCAGAGAATTGGCCTGTTCTGTAATATCGAGCAGCCCGTCGGCCCGGAATGTGGCATATTGATAGGCATTCTCACCTCCAGCAAGCACGGCGGAGGCCGGTTCTTCATCGTAAGGCGTTTGCTTTGGCCATGCAAACCAAATACCGCCTGCGGCCAGAAGCGCGCATAGAAGAAACGCGGAGAGCCGACGGAAAACCCAATGGCGGTTTATCTCCTCAATTATGGATTTTCCGTCGACTGCCAGGTAGTTGCCGATAATCTCATGGGACAGACAGTATTTCCCATCGTCTGTTCGAACCAGAAGCGCGAGCTTTTTCCATAAGATATGGTGAACAATCTGTCCATACCAGTCCTCAGCGTTTTTTGTGTTGCCACGGATTGCTGCCGTATACCCGATCCAAGAAAAGCGTTTGAACAGTATTTTCTTTTTTGTCAGCATGTACAGCTTTTCTACCAGAGGAAGAAGTTCAATATCTGTGAGAGGCCGCCCCTTCAGTTGGATTTCCCAAGCGATGGCGGGCAGGACGAAGGAAACCGCCGCCTCGGTCTGCCAGCGCTCCGGAGAATCCTCCGGCAAATCCAGCGCTTTTTCTGTGAGGGAGCGAAAATACGCCCCGATCAGGTCATCCGCCGACTGCACGGCAAGCTGCTTTCCCTCTGCCAGCGATGCGCGCAAAAAAAGCGAGAGCATCAGCGGCGTGCGAAGCAGTTCGCGCATTTCAGCGGATTCCGGCAGGAGCAGGCCTTTCTCCGTCAGGCGTGCGGCAACATTTTCCTCCGACAGGGGCGAGAGCGCCGCACCGGAAAAGCCGTCCGGCGGCTTCCCGGTGCGAGAAGTAATCAGAATCCGTACGCCTCGCAGCGCGGCAAGCTCTTTAATCTCCTTCAACAGCGCATCCGTTGGGCCCTGAACCTCATTCAGTCCGTCCAGAAGAAGCAGCAAAACAGGCCGCTCCCCCTCACGGGTTCGAAGCGGCTGATCCAACAGTTCCCGCAGGTGATGCCGGGCGTCGGCATAGCTCTGTGTCTCCGACTTAAAACGCAGGTTTTCCAACAGGCGATCTACGATAAAGCTTGTCGCCCCCGCCGGATACGCGAGCAGAGGAATATATGCCATGGCCGGCTCTCCCGCCGAATATCGTCGCGTATGCAGCCAGACGGTTCTCAGAAGCGCGGTGGTCTTTCCCATGCCTCCTGGTGCTGTCAAGAGGCTGTTCTGTCCGTCCGGAAGGAGCAACCCGTCAATAAACTGTCGGGTTGGCAGCCTGCTCACGTTTTCCAGAACCGTGTCTGACGGGAACAGCTCATCCTCTTGGAGGTAGGCAAAGGCCGGGTTGTCCCGGATGGTACGGGCAACCGTTTTTTTACCCGCCTCCCAAAGGGCCCAATGCGTTACGCCGACGCCGTCGATCCGGTCGATCAGTTCCTGTAGCTGTACCTGCATTACCTGTACGCTGGCGAAGCGTCTCTTCGGCAACTCCTGCAGACCGCGGTAGAGAATTTGCCGTACTATTGCTTTCACGGACTCCGGTCTTTCACGCAGAGCCGGACAGTCGGACACATCCGGTGGATAAGCGCGACTCTCCTGAAACGGCGTTAGCGCCTCACCGGTAAGGCAGCGGAAGAAGACCGCCGTCACAGAATACAGATCCGTTGCTTCGCAGACGCTTTTAAAGCGTCCGGAATAAACCTCCGGCGCCGTATAACCGGGTTTTATACTGAAGGCATCTCCTTCTTCCATATCCCGATTACCGGCAACATGTACGCTGTTGTAGTCAATAAGCATGACCCGTTCACCGCGGCCACGGCCGATTAACAGAATATTGTCCGGCGCGATATCAAGGTGCAGATAGCCCTCCGCGTGAAAATCCTCCAATGCATCCAGGAGAAGCTGCATGCGAATTGCCAATCGGCGCAGATCCGTCTCAGGGGCGATCATCTCCTCCGACAGACTGCGTCCGCCGGTATAGCCAAGCACCGTATAGAGCGTGCCATTTTTTGAAAGGCTGTTCCAGTTTATGCCTGTCAGCTCCGGGTGGCGGCGATGCAGCCGCAGATGGATTCGGTTTCCGTATTCAAAGCTGCGCCGATGCTTCTGCCAGCATTCCTCTCCCTCTGCCGTATGGACGATGGAGCCGTCCTCCGCCCGATAGATGGCGCAGTTCGAATGAAAGGGAAAAAGCTCCTTAACAAGAACGGTGTGTGTTTCATCGGGGTGGAGTAAATCCGGGTAGCTTGCCTGATAAACGATCGCGTTGGAGCCTCTTCCGATTTCCTTCTGTATCGTACAACACATGCCGGGCAGCTCAAGAGCCGAACCAGGTGGCAGAGCCTGACGTGTATCCATTTTCAAGACACCTCCATATAATCTATGATTCCATGGTCAGGATACCATAGGGCTGTCCACCGACTTGCAGACCGCTTCCGTTCGTTTACCCTTGTATTATCTCGAGATCCGGCTATGGGTTGTCGGGATTCGGCCGTTGGAAAAGCGTCATCAGGAACATGCGCAGCCGGTCGTCGATCTCTAGGATGTCTTCCGCGCATATACAGTACAGGATCATCCAGTCAAATGGCGCACGCGGATCCAGCGGGGAAAAACCGCACTTCATCAACGTCGTGTCCATACGGCTGTTTCGATCCTCGATGATCTCCTCCGGTGTCAGCTCCAGTTCGTCGTCTTCGTGTGCCGGTTCTTCGCCTTCCTTACATGGCTGTTCGCCGTCCGTTGCGACGAAGAGAAGAATCAGCAGCTTGCGCGTGACATCGATTTCCCGGTTTATGATTTTGGAGAAAGTGGTTTCTTCCGGCCATACCTCCCGTATCTCGTTCGCGATCATTTCAAACGAGAGCGCCGCAATTTGCTTTTCGTCCATATTGACGGCATCTGTGCGGCCGACAATCTTATCGTAGAGATAGGTACTCAGAATATCACGGGATGTCATTTTCTTGGAAGAACTGAAATGAACCTCTCTGTCACAGTGTGCTTCCTCCTTCTTATCATAGTAATCATCGTATTGTGGCTTGCGGTCTCGCTCTTTCTCCCTGACTTGCTCAAGAAACTCTTTTGCATCTGCAGCGCCCTGCATCCGGAGGCGATCATCCTTTTCCGGCTGCCGCAGGAGCGACAAAAAGCCCATCGCCATCGAATAGGCCGTGTTATGCATCTTCCCCAGGAGAGAGATGTTTTCTCGGAAAAAAGTCTCCAACTCCTCGTCGCTGCGGATGGATTCTATCTTTGTTCTGACTTCGCCGGTCAGTACTTCTTTCTGCTCATTTTTTGGGGTTTTCAGCAGCTTGTTCTTTTTGAGGCTTTCAATCAACTCTTGCGCGTGGCCGTATGTCTGTCCCCTCAGCAATGAATACAGGTAGACGATCTCCTGTGGGTCACGCCAGTGAAAGCCCTCCCCGCACAGCCTGTACAATAGTTCCTCAGCCTTCTGATACGGCAGCTTCAGCGCGAAGCAGAGCTGGATAGCACTTTCCTTATTAGGTTCCGACACGCCATTGAGCCAGTTGCCGACGTTTCTTTCAACACTGTTGCGTTTCGCGTCCGGCTTCATCTCCATCAGGCGATCCACCAGATACTTTTTCAATCCCGTTGGGTCGTCCTTGGGCAGTCTGCATGCTCTCGCCAGCACCTCTGGAACCGTTCGGAGTTTGACCTCCCGGCACAGCTTCTCCACTGCCGCCTCAGCAGACATGTCGACCGCTCTCGCTCCTTGCCCCGCTAATTCCGTGTATGTATTCATCGGTTTTTCCCACTTTCTGTGTATTCATCTGGTTTCAGCAGAGTTTCGTTGCTTTCGATTATATACAAGGCGGTCTTCGTTTTCAAGATGCAGACGATGAAAAGATATTGGCCGCCGTTCTCCTTAACCCCACAAAAACCATCTGCCCCGCAAGAGGCAGATGGTTTGGTGCAGAAGGATAATTCGCCTGTTTATACGTCAATACTTGATTCGCTTATTTCCCACAGGTCGGACAGAGGCCTGTTCCACCACACCTTGGACATGGGATCCGGCCTGTTCCGCCGCAAGTGCTACATTTTCCGCTGCCTCCACATTTCCAACAATCGGTTTTCTTCACATCATGAGGAGCGTAATCATAGGAGCGAATTTTCCCATCTCTGCTTCCACATTCTGAGCAACGACCGCCGACGCAGTCCGGGCAGTCCACATCTCCGTAAAGGCAGTCCGGACAGCCTCCTATCCCAAGACAGGTCGGACAATCATTTTCAATGTCATACGGATTATATGGTCCAATGTATGAGGGACGGTCGGTCGGCGTTGGAGGATTTGTATAGCTTGGAAATGGTATGGGTTTCGTGGTGGGTGTTGGGGATGGTGTTGCAGGCGTATAAAATGAAAGATTATAGCTGAGATTTTGAAAATATTGTTCGGCATAGCTGCCTTTGCAGACTTCGATCGTCAATACCTCACCGGGCTGTACTCGTTCCAACAAGCCTTCCCCGATCTCATCCACGCTGCTCGGGATATGGATCACGCTCAGCACAGGACAAGCTGCAAAGGCAAAATTACCGATTGTCGTTAACCCTTCAGGCAACGTCACCTTCATGAGATTCTGACAGCCGCCGAAAGACCAGTCGCCAATGCTGGTTACGCCCTCAGGAATATCAAGCTCTGTCAGCTTTTGGGCGTTGGCAAAGGCGGAGACGCCGATGGAACGGACAGGGTACTTTTTCAACTCTGCCGGAATACTGAGCTTCTTGTTTTTTCCGTTATAAGCAATAATTTCCGCGGTTCCGTCCGGCAAAACCCGGAAAGTGAAGTCACCGCTTTTCTTGCTGTCTTTTGCTTCAGTACGAGGTGCCGATGTGGGAAAGGGTGTCGGTTCCGGGGTCTCCAAGGCAGCAAAAATATCTTTAGCCTCAGTATCATGACCTATATTCCCAAGGTTAGATGCAACGCTGGGCGGCGCTGGTTTATGCGTTGGTGCTGGTGTTGCTAATAAGGAAAAAATATCATCAGCTGTTGCTGTTGGCATGAGGATGCCGAATAACAGCGTTACGCATAATCCGATAATGAAACATTTTTGCATCAAACAAGTCCTCAAGTGGTAAGTCAATTAATACAGGTTGTTTCCGTTTTCTCTTAACACAAGAACATACTTTGGGCGATCCATAATGGTTCTACCGCCTCCGCCATGAAAAGCAAAGGCAATCCCAATTGTCCCATCAGTTGAGGAGGAAATACGATTTTCCAGTTTATATGCCATGCACAGGTTTGTTGTCTTCGCCGAAGCACATTTTGCCAAATGTGAATAGATTGTATTATTTCCCCAATCAATACCCATGTTATCCGAAACGGCAGGATACTTTATCCCATCTGTTAAATATTGGAGTTCTTCATCAAATAATGAGTTGTTTTTATCCACAGTGAACCGTCTTTCAAAGCTATTATAGTACCGAGCATCTGAAGTCGAGTTGTAATAACTAAAGGTTAGTATTGCGCCTCTGAATGAATACTTGTCATCAGTATAAATCCCGTCACCATGGTATGAGCGACCATATACATTGGTGATTTTCTCTGGCATCGAGAAAGAATTGAATGTGAATTCGCCAAGGCCTTCAATTCTAACCGTTTCTCCCAGTAACAATCTCTTATATCCGGGAAACATAATTGGCTCATATTCAATTCCTTCCGGATAAATAAGATTCATGGTATGATTAGAATTATCATAAACCATGGAAAATGTGATGTTGCCATTAGATATTCTATAACCATACTGGTTCCCTTGGACTTGTTTTTCAGTGACAGTATAATCGCGTTGATCAAGATATGTTCCAAAACGATCAACGTCCTCTACGCTTACGTTTTCATATGTGACAATGGTATCATTCTGGGCATTTGGTGTCGTTGAAACAGGTTCTTCACCACATATGTTCCCATAGCTCGGCGCTGCAGAGTCATTAGTCGAACTCGGTTCGTTGGGAAGCAGGTCGAAGATAGATGTAGCACTTGCGCTTGACGACAGCATTAAAAACACAAGTGTGCAGATCAGAAGACATCTCGAGAATCGTTTCATAGATTTATTTCTCCCTTTGTATGTATTTAAGTCCAATTGTCTTGCTATATAGCCTTCATGAACGGTTTCCGCGCTTCCGTCTGACAAAACCAGGAAGGTGAACTCACCGCTTTTCTTGCTGTCTATTGTTTATACGCGGGGCAGTTGTGTGGAAAAGAGCGTCGGTTCCGGGGCCAGCAGAGCTGTAAACGATTCCTTTGAACCCGTATTTGTGCTCTCACCAAACAAGCCAGTAAGCTGAACAGGTTCCGGAAACCCCATCGCAGACAGAGGCTCCAGCTCGTCAAACAGGCCCCCTGATAAAACCGTGGGAGACTTTGCAGGCGCTGCAAGAACCATGACGCACAACAGGACGCCAGATTGCCCCATGGTTGATTCCTACACGTTTTAGTAGAGATTGACGCCGTTTTCCCGCAGTATAAGCACGTATTTTTCACCGTTGGGGAAGTCCATCGTCATGGCGAGGGTGCCGTCAGTAGAGTTCATAGCGCCAGCAGGAAGCTCAAAATAGATTGCAAGCATCTTCTCCTCTAAAGAACGAACAAGACCGCCGCTTCCCATATAATGGGCATTCAATTTAG
>JBGUWL010000003.1:0-3889 GCA_045221075.1 Acutalibacteraceae bacterium | reverse complement strand
CCTACCTCGCGCCCTGATTCAGTGACATCCGTTAGTTTTGTTCCGCGGTTACGGCTTTATCAGTGTCGGTATGTTTTATATGATTGCCGCGGGAATAAAGGTATCCTTTCCGAGACCAGAGCATAGTGATAACGGAGCGACCGCCGCGAATCGTCCTGTGCGGTCACGCACCGCGGGAATAATACTATCCAGCCTGACCCCAGAGCGGAACGTTAGTGGAGCGACAGCGCGAAATCACCACCGGCGGCTCGCCGGCACCGCTGGGGGGTTTGACGTGAGGGGGAAATGGTGGTATAATATAGAATGAACAGGTGTGCGCGAAAAGCGCGTGTAAATCAAACAAAAGGGAGGCTGAAACGGGATGATACATCTTGAAAACGTGTCAAAGGTCTATCCTAACGGGACAGAGGCGCTTAAGAAGCTGACTCTGGATATAAAAGACGGAGAGTTTGTTTTTATTGTGGGTCCCTCCGGTGCGGGAAAAAGCACCTTCCTGAAATTGCTTGTAAGGGAGGAAAAGCCCACATTCGGCAAGATCAGTGTAAACGGTCACGACCTTGTAAAGATCCGTAAAAGGAAGATACCCTACCTGAGAAGGACCATGGGTATCGTTTTTCAGGATTTCAGGCTGATAGATAAGATGACGGTTTTTGACAACGTGGCTTTTGCCATGAGGGTCATAGGCACGCCGGAAAGGAATATCCGCAAGCGTGTAAAAGCGGTGCTGAGAGCCGTGGGGCTTGAGGGAAAGGAACGCTGCCGTCCCAATGAGCTTTCAGGCGGAGAGCAGCAGAGAGTCAGCCTTGCAAGGGCGCTGGTGAATGCGCCGGGGCTTATCATTGCGGATGAGCCTACGGGAAACGTTGACCCGGAGCGCTCTTATGAGATAATGAAGCTGCTGGTGGCAATAAACCGGCAGGGTACCACCGTCATTGTCGTCACCCATGAGCACGAGCTTGTAAAGGAGTTCGGTGGGCGGGTCATCCGTATCGCTGACGGCGAGCTCACCCATGACGAGTTCTTTTCCACAAAGCATCAGCCCGCTCCCGTGTCAGGAGACGAAAATACCGACGGCGAAGGCGACAGTGTGAAAGAAAAGAAAAGGGACGGGAAGAATAAAAAAACAGAGGGAAAGGAGGATGCTGAATGAAGCTTTCGGGAACAGGCTACCTGATAAAAGAGGGCTTTCGCAACGTGTATCATAACCGCATGATGTCGCTGGCGTCTGTCATAGTGCTGGTGTCGTGCCTCATCATTACCGGAACGGCCGCGCTGCTGTCCGTCAACGTGAATACCCTGATCGCAAGCATCGGGGACGACAACGAGATAACGGTCTATCTCAAGCCGGAATATTCCGACCTTGATTCCATAAAGCTGAGCTCCTCCATTTCGTCGATAAAAAATGTGGAGAGCGTTCAGTACCGCTCCCGCACAGACGTCCTTAAAAGCTACAGGAAGGAGATCGGCGAGGACATATACGAATCCCTTCAGGACGAGGGCAACCCCTTCGGAAACGAATACAAGGTGCGGCTTAAGGACCTTAGCAAATACAACGAGACTGTGAGCAGTATCAATAAGCTGGACGGTGTTGACAAGGTGAGCGACCGCAGCGACATTGCCGGCAAGCTGACAAAGCTGAACTATTTTGTGACCATAGTCGGGCTGTGGGTGGTGCTGATCCTGGCGGTGGTAACGCTGTTCATAATCTCCAACACCATTAAGATGACCATGTATTCACGTCGGTTCGAGATAAGCATAATGAAGTCCGTGGGTGCCACCAATACCTTCATACGTATTCCCTTCATGATAGAGGCCACAATAATAGGACTTGTTTCGGGACTGCTGGCGTCAGGCGCCATCATCGGGATATACGATCCTGTCCGTTCCGCTGCCGGCAGCGTTATCGGAATGATAAAGGAGTCCACGCTGACTCTTTCGGATATATGGCTCCCCACACTGGCGTCCATGTCCCTGATAGGCGTTGCCATCGGTCTTGTGGGCGGATTTATCTCGATCACCCGTTATCTGAAGAGAGAGGGGGGTTCCATAATTGGCAGGTAAGAAAAAACGTTTCGGGGTGGTTCTGCTGACGCTGCTGCTGACCCTTACGCTTTCGGTCACGGCCGCTGCGGACGAATCCTCCGATGAAACTGTCGAAGATTCCGTCATAAGTGACTCCGGTGAAAATACGGAGAGCACAGAAAGCGCCGATAACACAGACGGCACAGAGAACACAGACGGTACAGAGAGCGCTGAAAGCACGGAAAGCTCAGAAAACACCGAAAGAACCGACAATGCCGACACCTCCGACGGTTCTTCACAGGAGAATAGTGACGTATCAGCGGAGCAGGATGACGACGATGATTTTGACGTGGGTGAGAACAACCGTCAGCGTCAGGAGCTTTCCGAGCGCAGAGGTCAGCTCAAGGATGAGATAAAGCTGACCGAGGATGAGATAAAGAAAAAAAGAGAGGAAAGCAAAAAGCTGCAGGAGAGGATATCGAAGCTCAGCGCCAGCATAAAGGAAACAAGCAGCCGCATTGATTCCCTCAATAAACAGATCAAGGAAAAACAGGCTCAGATCAACGAAAAAAAGGCGGAG
Organism: Acutalibacteraceae bacterium; assembly: GCA_045221075.1. Lineage (GTDB taxonomy): Bacteria > Bacillota > Clostridia > Oscillospirales > Acutalibacteraceae > UBA1213. The sequence goes on along the minus strand of JBGUWL010000003.1, from coordinate 1,287 downwards.
ATCGAGAACATACTTGACCTGCTCCGGGCAAGACTCAGAAAGATACACACCGCAGGCGACACCTCGTCCCTTGAAATAATCCTGGGAGCGAAAAACTTTGAGGACTTTATGGACAAAGCCGAGATGATAAAGAGCATGTCGGAGTACGACAAGAACCTGATCGACTCGGTAAAGGGACAGATGAAGGTCATTGCCAACGACCAGCGCAGTCTGAAAAAGGACAAGCAGCAGGTGGAACAGGACAAAATAAAGCTCGAAAAGGACAAGGAAGAAATAAACGTTCTTCTGGAGAAAAACACCGAGATCATCGAGCAGCTCATGACCACCGAAGAAAACCTCAAAAACGAGCAGAAGGAAAATGAGGCAAAACAAAAGGAGCTTGACAGGGCGCTGCAGGAATACCGTGCCCGCCAGGCTCAGAAGGCCGCAGAACAGGCGGCCAGGCAGAACGCTCAGCAGCTGACCACGGAGTATGTTGTAACGCCGCCCTCAGACGGCAGCTATGTGTGGCCCTGCCCGGGCTTTACCGGTCTGACCTCCACCTTTGACGAGTGGCGCGGTTCAAACAATCACGGCGCCCTTGACATTGCCGAGGGCGGGATATACGGCGCCCAGGTGGTGGCCTGCGCGGACGGCTATGTTTTCTCTACCTGTACCGAATGTGTCCATGACTTCGGCAAGGAATACAGCTGCGGCTGCGGAGGCGGCTACGGCAACTATGTAATGATCGACCACGGCAACGGCAAGATCTCCATCTACGGTCATCTTTCGGGGGTGACGGTGGCCGAAGGCACACAGGTGGTCGCCGGCCAGCTTATCGGATATGTAGGCTCAACGGGCTATTCCACCGGCGCCCATCTCCACTTTGAAACAAGATACAACGATGTGCGGTATGATCCGCTCTCGGAATACTGATCTTTGACGCAGGCTTCTTCCGGAGCCTGCGTTTTTCTTGGGACGCTGTCTTGGGACTCTGTCCCAAACCCTGCCGGGGGAACCCCTTTCCAAAAAAACTTGTGTTTATGGATCGTGTGGTTTTGGAATACTGCGTGATGATACGCCTCCGAAAATCTCTGTTCTTTCCTGGAAAAAGACAAAAACACCGCACACGAGGGGGTGTGCGGTGTGTGTGATAAAACATATAGGGAGTAACCGTCCGGATCATCGGCCGGAGAGATATCATTCATTAACTCTGCTGAATGTTTCGCTATTCCATGCTTTTTGATTTTCTGATTAGTATATTATGAACCGATGGTCTTGTCTGTCAGTCCGTTGTCCACTGCATAT
>JBGUWL010000002.1:0-7722 GCA_045221075.1 Acutalibacteraceae bacterium | reverse complement strand
GACTACGAGGTTGATAGGCTGCGTGTGTAAGCGTCGTGAGGCGTTCAGCTTGGCAGTACTAATTGGTCGAGGGCTTGTCCAAGTGTTACTTGGTACTAAACTTTTGCTTCGCTTTATTCAGTTTTCAGGGTGCGAACCCTTTAATATAGATCCTGTCATTTTGACAGGATCTTTTTTTGCGTTCTGATTCTTTTATTCATATTCTGCCGCAGTCTTCTGACGAATGAAGTATATCGGATTTCCATTAAAAGCAGACAAAGCCATTTTTAGTAGTGTGTCAACGCTTCAGAGTCTCCGTGATACATTGTCTGTGCTTTCGCATTGATATGCTATGCGTTACGCTGCGGATTTCTGATCCAAATTGTTTGCCTTGATCATAAAGCAGTTTACCCGATTTATTACTTTTCACAATATGGTGTGTCAAATTTCTTACATAATTTTGTTGACAATGTTTTTTCTTTGATATTCTGGGTGTAAATAAATAATATAGAAAGGGGGTAAATAATTTGAGTGAAAATCCCTGTATTGGCGAAAAAATACTTAAGGTCCTGGGCTATATTTTTGCTGCGGTATCTTTGTTGCCCTGTCCGTTGGACTGCTGATGATCGTTATTGCCAACATCAGTATAAGCGCATCTGCCGTTGCAGCAAGCCTTCGTAACCCCTATCCTGTTCAGCAGGTTTCCTATCAGCAGTATTATCAGACTCAGATGCCTGTACAGATGCCCTATGCGGCACCACAGACCTATGCAAACGGATGGAAATGCCCGAAATGCGGCAAGAGTAATCCCGAGTACCTTACAACCTGCGGATGCGGGGAAGCAAAACCCATTGAATTTTCAACCAAGTAAAGATCGGCAGACGGCGGAGCTTATACTCGCCGTCTGTTTTTTTGTCCGGTTTTGTTGCGCTGATTTTCGCTCTGACTATTGATTGAGACATCCTTTTTTGATATTATTATTCTACTATTCTATATTTTGTAAAGCCGGTGACATATATGGATTCTCCTCTTGCAGACAGAATACGCCCCAGGACCCTTGACGACATTGCAGGTCAGCATCATCTGCTGGACGAAGGCAGGCCCCTCAGAAATATAATTCTTTCCGGTCAGATTCCTAACATGGTCTTTTACGGTCCCTCCGGCGTGGGCAAGACCACCCTTGCCACCATGATAGCAAAACAGACCAACCGTACACTGAGGAAGCTGAACGGCACCACCGCTACCACTGCAGATATCCGGGCTATTGTTCAGGAGCTTTCCGGATTTGGGGGACTGAACGGCATACTTCTCTATCTGGACGAGATACAGTATTTCAATAAAAAGCAGCAGCAGACCCTCCTGGAGTTCATCGAAGACGGCAGCATAACCCTTATCGCTTCCACCACCGAAAATCCCTATTTCTATGTATACAGTGCAATTCTCAGCCGTTCCACTGTATTTGAGTTCAAGCCTCTTCAAAAAGAGGACGTTGCCTCTGCCGTAAGAAGAGCGGTAAAGCTCCTTGGGGATGAAAAAGGCGAAGAGATAATCTTCCCCGATGAAGCTGTTGAGCATATCTCCTATGCCTGCGGCGGGGACGTGCGCAAGGCGATAAACGCTGTAGAGCTTTCTGCAATTGTAACACCCCTGCATGAGGGAAAGCGGACGGTTGACGTTAACACGGTACGACAGCTCACTCAGAAAAGCGCGGTTAAATACGACCGTGAAGGGGACGAGCATTACGATCTGCTTTCGGCTTTTCAGAAGTCCATGAGAGGCTCCGACCCGGACGCGGCAATACATTATCTTGCCCGAATACTTGCGGCCGACGATCTTCCCTCTGCCTGCCGCAGGCTTATGGTCTGCGCATGTGAGGACGTGGGGCTTGCAAATCCTCAGATAATCCCCATAGTCAAAGCGGCTGTAGATGCCGCAATGATGGTTGGACTGCCCGAAGCACGCATACCCCTTGCGGATGCCGTAGTTCTGGTTGCTCTGTCACCCAAGTCGAATTCGGCGTATATGGCCATAGACAAGGCCCTGTCAGACGTAAGGGCGGGCAGGGGAGGAGGATTCCCACGTCAGCTTCAGAACAAGCACTATGACGGCGCCGACGTAAAAGACAAAGGTCAGCACTATCTCTATCCTCATGATTACCCCGACCACTGGACTTACCAGCAGTATCTCCCCGACAGCCTTGTGGGTACGGTCTATTATGAACCAGGCGCCAACAAGACCGAACAGGCCTACCGGGATTACTGGAAAAAAATAAAAGGCGACTCATGACCCTCCGCAGAATGTTGGGACGCCGCTCTCGCCTGTCGGCTCGGTGGATACCCGCACCCCAAACCCTGCCGGGGGAAACCGAGAAATAGAGAATAACTAATAGTGAATAATATCTACGGCGAAACAGGCACGTTAAACCATGAATAGCGCAAGAAATCTGAATTTTCGTTGAAAGCAGCCGGAAAGTGACCCTTTTGGGTCACGTCGGCGGACGGGTACGGTATATGACGTGCCGTGAATCGCGGGAATAATACTTTCCTCTTCGAGCCCAGAGCGCAGCGCAGCGGAGCGATCGCCGCGAATCGTCCAGTGCGGTCACGCACCGCGGGAGTAAAAGTATTCTGTCCGTGTTCAGAGCGAAACGGCAGTTGAGCGACCGCCGCGAATCGTCCAGTGCGGTCACGCACCGCGGGAGTAAACTGCCCTGTCTGACCCCAGAGCGAAACGGCAGTTGAGCGACAACGCGAATCGGGAGCGCAGGCTCTGCGCCGCAAAATCACCACCGGCGGCTCGCCGGCGCGAATTGGGAGCGGCAGCTTGCCGCAAGGGTTATCCCCCGGACCCCTTTCCAAAAAAACTTGTGTTTTGATTGATGACGGTTTTGATATTGTGGTAATTTTGTCAGACCCGAAGAGTTAACGATGCGACCGCTTGTGGATTGACATGGGATATTTACCCGTTCCGTGGCTCCTGTTGTATGAAAAGATTTTTCGCCTGTGTGTCTTTGCGGCATACAGGCGATTTTTTGCGCTATGTTTTATTTTCACGGAAACGGAAACGCTCGCTTCGCTCGCTCAATGAATAGTGAATAACGAATAATGAATAATGAAAAATATTTAAACTTGTAAATATTATACAGAAAATTCAACTTCCTGATAAACAGGCACGTTAATCTTTGAACAGCGCAGATAATTGCAAACTCATAAGAAAACAGCCGGAAAGTGCCGCATTTTGCGGCACGTCGGCGGATGGTAACAGTATATGACGTGCCGTCCGGCGCGGGAGTAAACTGCCCTGTCTGACCCCAGAGCGAAACGGCAGTTGAGCGACAACGCGAATCGGGAGCGCAGGCTCTGCGCCGCGAAATCACCAACGGCGGCTCGCCGCGCAGGCTTTGCGCTAAATTCTATAATATTATTGAAAAATCGGATAAAATATGATATAGTTTGTAGTATCCTGTGTTAATGGAGGAAAAGCAAATGATCAGAACAAACAAAACAAAAAGGACCGCGGCAGCTATAATGGCAATGGTTCTTGCTGCTCTTTGTTTTACGGTGTTTCTCAACACCCCCCGCATCTATGCCGAGGGCAATGACGAAGAAGCCCCAAAGACTGCAGTCAAGGCCTCTGAGTATGAGCTGAGCGGTAAAACCGTGGGCGTCCAGTCCTGCACACTGGCCGAAGAGACTGTAAAGCCCTATGAAGAAAGTTCCCGTACAACGGTGCAGCACTATTACAGCGAGAGCAATGCCCTTGCGGCGCTGAGAGACAAGACTGTGGAGTGTCTTGTTCTTGACGCTGCAGCCGCAGAAAAGATCGCCGCAGCAAACGAGGACATCAAGCTGCTGGAAGGCGACTTTTCAAAGACAGAGTATCGCCTCTTTATCAAAAAGAGCAATACCGACCTTTATAACAAGGTCAATAATGCTCTGAAAAAGCTCAAGGAGAACAAGACCCTTGAAAAGATCATTCTGGGCTATACCGATACGGATGACCAGAAGAACAAAAATACCTACACCTCTCCCGAAATAGAGCGCAGCGGCACACTGAGCTTTGGTATCAGCGGTGATGTCTGGAACGGCGGCGCCGCCACAAAGCTTGACATTGCCGTAATGCAGGCTGTAGCGGATGAACTGAAAACGGAGCTTTCCGTAAAGAATGTTGAGGATACGGCGGTTTTTGACGCTCCCATAGTGGAGATCGCAGAGGTCGTGTCCGGAACCACATCCGACCCCAGGCTCAATGACAAAAGGAAAAAGGAGCTCAGCTCGACCACCGTTTATCTTGAATCCATTCAGAAGATAGCGGTCTATGAAGAACCCGCTTCCGAAGAGGAAACACCTGCGGAAGAAGAGCCGGAGGAGGACGCCTATGACTTTACGGGCAAGACCATCGGCGTACAGCTCGGCACAACCGGAGACATCTATGCCACCGATTATGAAACCGACGGCACCGCAAAGGTAGAGCGCTACAGCAAGGCGGCTGACGCAATTCAGGCCCTCAAGCAGCAGAAGATAGACTGTGTTGTCCTTGACGAACAGCCCGCAAAGAATTTTGCTGAGCGCAACGATGATATAAAGATACTCCCCAAGGAATTTACCCTGGAGGACTATGCCTTCTGTATCAAGAAGGGCAACAAGGACCTGCTGAACAAGGTCAACGCATCTCTGAAAAAACTGAAGGATGACGGTACCCTCAAGAGCATCATCAACAATTATATCGGCACTGAGGACGAGGTGGGCAAGACCCCCTATCAGAAAAAGGACGTAAAGCGCAGCGGCACTCTTGTGGTTGCTACCAACGCCGAATTCCCGCCCTACGAATATGTCAGCAGCGGAAAAATTACCGGAATCGACATGGATATCATGCAGGCTATCTGTGATGACATCGGAATGGATATGAAGATAGAGAACATGAAATTCGACTCTATCATCGCTTCCGTAGACGCAGGCAAGGCCGACATCGGTGCTGCCGGTATGACTGTCACTGACGAAAGAAAAAAGAACGTAGACTTCTCCGACAGCTACACCACCTCAAAGCAGGTCATCATCGAATATGACGACGGAATAAACGGTGTTGATGACCTTATCGGCAAGACCATCGGCGTACAGCTCGGAACCACCGGAGACATCTATGCAACGGATTATGAAACGGACGGCACCGCCAAGGTTGAACGCTACAGCAAGGCTGCCGACGCCATCCAGGCTCTTAAGCAGAAGAAGATAGACTGCGTTATCCTTGACGAACAGCCCGCAAAGGTCTTTGACGAAAAGAACGGCGATATAAAGATTCTTGACGAGGAATTCACCGTTGAGGATTATGCCTTCTGTGTCAAAAAGGGCAACAAGGAGCTGCTGGACAAGGTAAACAAAGCTCTGAAAAAGATCAAGGACGACGGTACACTCCAGAGCATCATAAACAACTATATCGGCACCGACGAAGAGATCGGAAAAACTCCATATCAGAAAAAGGACGTTAAGCGCAGCGGTACCCTTGTGGTTGCCACCAACGCCGAATTCCCGCCCTATGAATATGTCAGCAGCGGCAATATCACCGGTATCGACATGGACATCATGCAGGCGATATGTGACGAGATAGGCATGGACATGAAGATAGAGAACATGAAGTTCGACTCTATCATCGCATCCGTTGACTCAGGCAAGGCTGACATCGGAGCCGCCGGCATGACCGTGACCGACGAAAGAAAAAAGAACGTAGACTTCTCCGACAGCTACACCACCTCAAAGCAGGTCATCATCGTATATGACAAGAACGGTTCAGGCGAGGAACTTTCGTTCATGGAGCAGCTGAAACAGAACTTTGTTGACGAAGACAGATGGAAATATCTTGTTGACGGTCTTGGAACCACCCTGCTCATCACCGCACTTTCAATTCTTGTAGGACTTCTGCTGGGTACTCTCATTGCCGCTGTACGCACCGTACACGACCAGAACGGCAAGCTGAAAATACTGAACTTCATCTGCAAGCTGTATCTTACCGTCATAAGGGGTACGCCTGCCGTGCTGCAGCTCCTGATAATCTATTACGGAGTGTTCAGAGCGGTGGACGTTGAAAAGATCGTTGTTGCTGTAGTCGCCTTCGGTATGAACTCGGCGGCGTACGTTGCGGAGGTCATCCGTTCGGGAATCAACGCCGTTGACAAGGGACAGTTTGAAGCCGGACGCTGCCTTGGCCTGAGCTACAAGCAGACCATGTCAAGCATCATCATGCCCCAGGCCTTCAAGCACATGCTGCCCGCGCTTCTCAACGAGGTCATCGCTCTTCTGAAAGAGACTGCCATCTGCGGATACATCGCTCTGCAGGACCTCACCATGGGCGGCGACATCATCCGTTCCCAGACCTACAATGTATTCCTCCCGCTCATTGCGGTAGCAATAATCTACCTCATTATCGTTATGATCCTGACCCGCATCGTTAATATCCTTGAAAGGAGACTTAAAAGCAATGAAAGCAGATAAGAAAAACAACAGCGTTGCAGCAGACGCAAAAGAAAACGAAGCCGCTGCGGTTTCATCTCCCGAGGAAAACGCCGGGTCAAAGGGCAACAAGCGTCAGGTCATCGAAGTGAATGCCGACAGAAAGGACATACTTATAGAGGTACATGATCTCTGCAAAGACTTCGGCGACCACAGGGTACTCAGGGGCATCAACACCACTATCAAAAAAGGAGAGGTGGTTGCGGTAATAGGTCCCTCCGGCTGCGGAAAGTCCACCTTCCTGCGCTCTCTCAACCTTCTTGAACAGCCCACCTCCGGAATGATACGCTTTGAGGGTACGGACATCACCGACAAAAGCGTTGACATCAACAAAATGCGTGAAAAGATGGGTATGGTGTTCCAGCAGTTCAATCTGTTCCCGAACATGAGCATCAAAAAGAACATTATGCTCGCCCCAGTAAAGCTGGGCAAGATGACAAAGGAACAGGCCGAAAAAAGAGCCGAAGAGCTTCTTGAACGCATAGGTCTTTCGGACAAGGCGGATTCATTTCCCAACAGTCTTTCCGGCGGACAGAAGCAGCGTATTGCGATCATCAGGGCCCTTGCCATGGATCCGGACGTTATGCTCTTTGACGAGCCCACCTCCGCTCTTGACCCCGAGATGGTAGGCGAGGTGCTGTCACTTATCAAGGACCTTGCAAACAACGGCATGACCATGGTCATCGTCACCCATGAAATGGGCTTTGCAAGAGAGGTCGCCGACCGTGTGCTCTTTATCAACGAGGGCGTTATCGCCGAAGAAAACGCTCCCGACGAGTTCTTTACAAATCCGCAGAATCCCCGACTCCAGGATTTCCTGTCCAAGGTGCTTTGATATTCGCTGCGGAAGTTTTGTGGGGGAAACCTTTCTGAGGAAAGGCTTTCCCCCACACCCCTTTCCAAAGACTTTTGCCTTAAGGGAATATTCCGGAAAATGCACTTTTCACTATGCACAGCCTCACAGCGGGGCTGTGTATTTTATTGACCATAAACGCTTATCAGTCTGCTCCAAAAATATTTCAGTTTAAGCGCTCAATGAATAATGAAGAATTAATAATATTTATATTAATAAATATATTAAGAAGGTTATGCCACAATAAACAGGCACGCAAAACTATGAACAGCGAAGGAACCATAAACCTTTGTTGACGCCAGCCGGAAAGTGCTGCTATATGCGGCACGTCGGCGGATGGATACGGTATATGACGTGCCGTCTGGCGCGGGAGTAAAAGTATTCTGC
>JBGUWL010000001.1:0-4727 GCA_045221075.1 Acutalibacteraceae bacterium | reverse complement strand
GCGCTTGCATCTTTTCTTGGATACTACTATTCGCTTATCTTTGAGAATGTCAAGGTCATCAGCAACTACGGCGAGACCGAAATATACGAAAAGCTGTTCCGCATATCATCAGATGACGTGATAATCGGCATCAGCTTCCCCAGATATTCAAACGCCGCCGTTGATGCAATGACCATTGCAAAGCGAAGGGGAGCCCGTGTTATAGCTCTGACGGACAGTATGGCAAGCCCGCTTGTTGCCGTCTCTGATTATGTGCTTATTGCAAAGAGCGATATGGCAACGGTGGTGGATTCCCTTGTGGCCCCCCTGAGCATGATAAACGCCCTTATAGTCGCTACGGTGCTCAAGATGGAAAACGAGGTCAAGCATACCTTCGGGATGCTTGAAAGTATATGGCAGGAATACGACGTCTACAGCAACAACAGAAAGGATGAGTCGGATTGACCCGAAGGCGTACTGCGGTAATAGGCGGCGGAGCGGCAGGCATGATGGCGGCCGTTTTTGCCGCAAGGGCAGGAGATGCGGTCACGGTGTTTGAGAGAAACCCGAAGATCGGCAGAAAGCTCTATATTACCGGAAAGGGCAGGTGCAATGTTACAAACAACTGTGATGCGGCTTCTGTTATTGCAAATACTCCCACAAACGGCAGGTTCCTTTACAGTGCGCTGAACAGGTTTTCTCCCGCCGATACAATGGCGTTTTTTGAAGAAAACGGTCTACGTCTCAAGACAGAGCGGGGAGGACGGGTGTTTCCCGTGTCCGACAGGGCTGCGGATGTAGTGGATACTCTGCTGAGGGTATCAAAGCGCGAGGGCTGCCGGATAATTAACCGCAGAGTGGACAGACTTATCATATTCGACGGAGCCGTGACCGGAGTTGCCGCCGGAGGGGAGGAGCTTTCCTTTGATAAGGTCATAGTCGCCTGCGGAGGCTGTTCATACCCGCTGACCGGCTCAACGGGAGACGGTTATGACTTTGCCCGTCAGGCCGGACACACGGTAACGCCCCTTGTTCCGTCCCTGGTTCCCCTTGAGACCGAGGAAAAAATTCCCTCCGGAATGGAAAGGCTGCTTATCAAAAACATATCCCTCACTGTGACTGACACCTCAAAGAAGGGCAGGAAGGTATATACGGACTTCGGCGAGCTGCAGTTCATGGGATATGGTGTTTCCGGCGCGGTCATCCTGAGCGCAAGCGCTCATCTGCGCCCTATGGAAAGGGGAAGGTACCGTATTGCAATAGACTGCAAGCCCGCACTCAGCGAAGAAAAGCTGGACGCCCGTATCCTTCGTGAGATATCCGCCCGCAGGACCGAAAACTGCTCTCGGCTTCTGCGCTCCCTTCTGCCGGCGGAGATGGTGCCGATGATCGCGCATAATTCCGGCATAGCCCTTGATGTCCGGTGCAGTGATATTACCCGCATACAGCGCCGTGATATCATCCGCAGTCTGAAGGAGCTGACCCTGACCGTAAAGGGCTTCCGTCCTATCGAAGAGGCGATAGTGACCTCTGGAGGCGTTTCGGTTAAGGAGATAGACCCGTCAACAATGGAGTCAAAGCTTATCAGGGGTCTTTACTTTGCAGGCGAGGTGCTTGACGTTGACGCATATACGGGAGGCTTCAATCTTCAGTGCGCTTTTTCTACCGGAGTGCTTGCCGGAGAAGGCTGATACTTAACTCCCATTAAAAGCAGACATAGTCTGCATTTAATAGCGCGTCAGCGCGTCGGAGTTTGCATGAGACGTCATCTGTGTGTATGCACAGATGGGCGCAGCCTCGGGCGGTGTCTTTTTCGATTAAAAGTGTCAGCTATTAATCGAAAAATAGTATGAGATGATAGGTGCCCCAAAAAACAGGAGTGATCGTATGGGATTTCAGGATGACTGGATAATGCGGCAGATAGATATAATCGCCCGTTTCGTGGCAAATTTAGTGTTCAACAAGAATGGCATAGAATATCAGCCCGGGACCACAGAGATGCTGTCGGAGACCGACGAGCTTCATTTTCTGCTTGACAGGCTGATAAAAGAGGGAGAGATAGGACGGGCGGAAGATATGCTGTTTGATAATCTGCAGTTCACCGACCGTTATATCGAGCTTGCAACGGACTTTTACCAGAAGCTCAACCGCCTTTCCGACAAGGAGTTGGAGGAAGGGGATTTTTCACGGGACGAGGTGTATGACGGGTATATCGACATACTAACAAGACTGGGTGTGCCGGTGGAGCAGTTTGCAAAGTAGCCTTTGCAGAGCGCGCCGCGATAAGATGACTCGGAACGTCAGACCGTTTTGACTTTAACGTCCGGACAGTCCCATGTGCCAATGAGTCAGTATTTCCCGGTAGTCTGCATCGTTTACCAAAAGTACCACTCCGGGTGATGTGTTCCGGGTCCGACTTTTATTCTGAATGAGAACAGGGATGTCTTTGCGGAACTGACAAGTCCCGACCCCGGACAAGTCTGTATCCGCACATGCAGGAGGATGATGCAAATGCTGCACTGCACAATCTGAACAGGAGCTCCCGTCCGTGCTTACAGGATCGGAGGCTAATGCCAGTCTGTCGCCGGTCATGAAAACGAACGTAAAAAACAATTTCGCTTATCAGAAAAAAAGATTAAAAAAACTATTGACAAAACCCTCCGGACATGGTATTATATTAAAGTCGCTGAGAGATACGGCAGCAGAAACGCCGGTCTTTTGGATGATATGGGAGCATAGCTCAGCTGGGAGAGCATCTGCCTTACAAGCAGAGGGTCATAGGTTCGAGCCCTATTGTTCCCACCACACGGTCCGGTAGTTCAGCTGGTTAGAACGCTAGCCTGTCACGCTAGAGGTCGACGGTTCGATCCCGTTCCGGATCGCCATTTGCCTTTGTAGCTCAGTCGGTAGAGCAGGGGACTGAAAATCCCCGTGTCGGTGGTTCGATTCCGCCCGAAGGCACCAATTTGCGGATGTAGCTCATCTGGTAGAGCGCAACCTTGCCAAGGTTGAGGTAGCGAGTTCGAGCCTCGTCATCCGCTCCATGGGACTTGAAAAACCGCAAGTCCCTTTTCTATTAGGCGTCATAGCCAAGTGGTAAGGCACGAGTCTGCAAAACTCCGATTCCCCGGTTCAAATCCGGGTGACGCCTCTCAAAAGACAGCATGGACATCAGGTATTGTCCGGCTGTCTTTTTGTTTTGTATGCCGCCCTGTGAGGAAATGGTCCTCTCCGGCAGTAAAGGAGAGCTTATGAAGGACGAATTGAAAGATATCAGGGTACTGCGGGCAGAGTCGGAATGGCAGAGAGCGGGAGCCTATTCCGTAAGAGTACAGGGTATGAACCGTCAGCACCATATCCCGCTGCGTGAAGAGTTTGATGAGCATGATTGTGACGGGACAAGATATATTGTCCTCCTTGACGACGAATATCCCGTTGCGACCTGCAGGTTTTATGAAACAGGGAATGAAACCGTTTCCCTGGGAAGGGTGGTTGTCCTTCCGGAATATCGCGGAAAAAAGCTGGGCACCATGGTCATCATAGAGGCTGAACGGTGGATAGGGGAGTGCGGCTACAGGAACATTATGATCGACAGTCGTGTCGTCGCCGTGGGATTCTATGAAAAGCTGGGATACACACCCGTTGACGGAAGTGTGATACAGAGCGGTCCTTTTGATTGTGTCCGTATGCGGAAAAGCCTGTCATAATCACCACCGCCGGTGCTGGGGATGTTTGTGTAAAATATTTCTGGGAGAAACAGGAACGTCAGAGCATGGACAGCTAAAAAACCCGAAATTATGTTGACACCAGCCGGAAAGTGACCATTTATGGGTCACGTCGGCGGACGACAACGATATATGACGTGCCGTCTGCCGCGGGAGAAAAAGTATCCTGCTCGTGTTCAGAGCGAAACGTAGTGGAGCGACAGCGCAAAATCACCACCGGCGGTGGGGAACATGATGTTGCATTTTTTATTTTTATGTGGTATAATGATCCTGTCGGGTGAATATTATTCTGTGACGGGCAGTTATTCATGTTTCAGACGATCAGTATCCGGCGTCATAGCCAAGTGGTAAGGCACGAGTCTGCAAAACTCCGATTCCCCGGTTCGAATCCGGGTGACGCCTCTCTTTTTTGCAGGTATAGTATAGAGGTAGTACATCAGCTTCCCAAGCTGAGTGGGCGGGTTCGATTCCCGTTACCTGCTGAAACGCCCTGCCGCGATTTGTCGGGGCTCAGAGTATAACGAAGAAAAAGCGCATGACCGCAGGGGTCGATTCGCGGCGGGTGATCCCGCAGAACGATTTGCTCCCTGTGGCCGCTTTGTTTTTCAGGAGTTCAGGTCCTGCGCCGCGCCGCAGAAAATTTTTTTAGTACCCATATAAAACAGCAAAAGTTTATCCCTCTGCAATAAAGTGCAGGGGGATGCATTTTTTGTTCGGTTATCTTGATTCGATCCTGCTGTGAAGTGTATAGGGGCGTTGTTTTTGATACTGTGTGATCCATCATAATTTGCTGTACTACGAATAGTTCGGGCGAAGCTGACCTGCGGTTTGCATCAAATTGTATATGACAATAGCCTGTCGCTCAAAACAAGTGATATAAAATACAAAATTTCAAAAACTACTTGACATTTCGGCTCTGTTATGATAACATTAGTGTTGTCGCTGATATGCGGGTGTAGTTCAGTGGTAGAACCCCAGCCTTCCAAGCTGGTTGTGTGGGTTCGATTCCCATCACCCGCTCCA